>JBAXRC010000271.1:0-3990 GCA_037131415.1 bacterium
TATCTCGATTTTGCCCGCCTCTATCGTCTTCATCAAAACCAAGCTTTCTTCGTCAAGCGGTTTGCCATCAGAAAAGACGTGATCCAGGGGGTGGTCGCCAACCTGTATGGTGTTGAAATCAAGTCCTTGGCTGAACTGGGGAGATTTGATGAGGCGAGACGGCTGTTGGCAGAAGCTGAGGATTTCGAAAAGCGAGAAGTCTCCCCTGGCCTTCGCCACTCGACGCTGAGAATGTTTGATGGTGGGGATGGGCCTGAGGTGATGGGGTGGGAGATTGGAGAACTCAAGGTCAGCGCGGACGATATTGATCGATGCCAAGCCCGTCTTGGTGGAGGCAAAGATGAGGAGAATCTGAGCCGAAAAGGAGAACATATAGATGGATGGCCGAAAAATGGATTTGGAAATATCTATGATAAGAGTCGTGATAAAGGCGGAGCCTGTCTTGGAGCGGCATATCAGTTGGTGTCCTTGTATGAGGATATGAGCACTAACCAGCTTGATGATGAAGTTATGTATGGATGTATTTCGGATGCGCTGGCGGAATGTCGTCAGTGTTCCGTACCGATTGATCCCTATAAGCAGTGGATATGCCGTCTGCTTTCCCGGGTGATAGCCGTGATGTTGAGGAATGCCGGTGTTACCGGAGATATAGGAGCCGGGCCATTGCCAGATGATAGAGTCAGGGGAATTGCGTACAAGGTGCTTGCGTTGTATGAAGTCGCTGGGTGCGGGGATAAGTGGCTAGGAGAAATGGAAGCATTATTGAATGACCCGACTTCGTATTCGCCAGGGATCGCCTTGAGCAATCGGGGGACTTCGCCATCGGCCGAATCCGATAAACGGATGCAGATTCTGGCGATTAGGCTTTTGGGTGATGAAGTGAATGTGCCTTATGCCGTCTGGATGAAAGTCGGGGATTTGTATCAGGGCCAAGGGCATTATTTGGATGCATTCCGGTGCTATAAGTCTGGGTTTGAAAATGGAGCGCCTTCAACCAACTCTAGCGGCATTGCGAAGGCGGTGCTCGGCGTGGCTTTGGAAAAGGAAAGTGGATCAGTTGACGCAGCGGTTGATCGTTTGTATGCCGCACTGGGGGTGTCTCCGGAGAACCCGACCGTGGCTGATTGGTGGGGGGTAGGGAGGCATTATGATGCGGCGCAAAAATTCCAAAAAGCAGAGTTTGCTTACCGGCGTGCAAAGGCGATTCTGGAGGAAATAAGCGGAAAGCAGCCGGAATACTACAGGGAAAATTTTTCCGCCATGCAACGAAGTATAACCTGGCTTCTGGCTCAGTGCCTGGTCAAGACCGGGCAATTGGAAGAAGCTGCACCGCTTCTTCGGAGGCTCGTGAAGGAGAATGGGGCTACCGCTGTGAAGGTGTGTACGGAGATACGTATGCAAGGTAAGGGGTACCCGCCTTATCCTTGTGATGGCGTCAGGAACATCCGGTTGGGTTCTGAGGCTGCCAAATTGCTCAAGAAGATCCATTCGCCGGTTGACGGGAAGGCGAAACAATGAAGTGCAAGGTGATGCTGGGGTGTGTTGTGTGTATTGGTCGCAGCTAATGTCGTTGCGGTTGCGAGCAGGGTTGCGATTTGTGGTCTTGATGAGCGCAGTGCTCCCGCCATTGCGGTACGCCCAGGGTATTTGCCATCTGGTTTACGTTCGTGATGATCTGAGAATCCGGGGACGATATTGAGTTGACATTCCGGCGCAATGTTTCTATACATAGAAACATCATGTACCCAAATGAAACAACTTATGCAGGGCTGGCGCGGGAGTACGACATCGTGCCGGTGGTCAAGGAAGTGCTGGCGGATCTGGATACGCCGGTCTCCGTGTTGCAGCGATTCATGAACCGGGAGAATGCGTTTCTCCTGGAGAGTATGGAGGGCGGTGAGAAATGGGGACGCTATTCGTTTGTCGGCGTGGATCCTCGGCCCTTCCTGGAGGTCGATCACCGCAAGCCCGGTAACGGGTTGGAGGAGATCCGGCGTGTATTCAAGGGTGTCCGGGTCGCCCCGGTGCCGGGCTTGCCCCGCTTTATCGGCGGGATTGTCGGCTTTGTCGGGTATGAGGCGATTGGTGAATTCGAACGCATGCCGGCACCCAAACCGGGGCGGGACGGGGTGCGGTTGCGCAGCCGGTTCGTCCAGGCTGACCGGCTGATTGTGTTCGACAACACACGCCATACCATCAAGATTGTTGTGTGTACCCGCCCGTCGGAATGCGCCTCCCCTGAGGCCGCCTATCGCCGGGCGGTCTCGGAGATCGAGGGGATTGAACACACCCTGAACCAGCCTCCTGAACCCATGTCCTATGCCGGGACGGGCGAGGTCTCCTTTCAGTCCAACATGACCCGCGATGAGTTTTGCGGCATGGTGCGCAAGGCCAAGGACTATATCACGGCAGGAGACATCATTCAGGTGGTGTTGAGCCAGCGGTTCAGTGCCAAGGCCGATATCCCGCCGCTATACCTTTACCGGGCACTGCGCTTGCTCAACCCGTCGCCGTACACATTTTTCCTCAAGATGGGAAGCCAGACGCTGGTGGGGTCTTCGCCGGAGGTGATGGTGCGGTTGACCGGAAACAAGGTGGAGTTGCGGCCAATTGCCGGAACCCGTCCGCGTGGTGCGGATGATGCTTCCGACCGGGCACTGGCCGATGAATTGCTGTCGGATGTGAAGGAGAAGGCCGAGCATGTAATGCTGGTGGATCTGGGCCGGAACGATATCGGGCGACTGGCGGAGACCGGCAGTGTCCAGGTCACGGACTATATGGTGGTGGAGCGCTACAGTCATGTGATGCACCTGGTGTCGCATGTGCAGGGTGTGCTGCGGAAGGAATTCGACGCCTATGACGTGATCCGGGCCACCTTCCCGGCGGGAACGCTTTCCGGCGCTCCGAAGATCCGGGCGATGCAGATTATCCATGAGCTTGAGCCCGAACCGCGCGGGGTTTATGGCGGTGCGGTGGGGTACGTGGGTTATGATGGCAATATGGACCTGGCCATCACGATCCGGACCTTGGAAGTCGCCGGGGGAACGGTTTCCGTGCAGGCCGGCGCGGGGGTGGTGTATGATTCCGATCCCGTGAAGGAATTTGAGGAGACCTGCCATAAGGCGAAGGGGATGCAGAAGGCTGTCCAACTGGCGGCCCGGGCTCTCGAAATCGAGGGAGATGTCGTATGATTGTGCTGATTGATAACTACGATTCATTCACCTATAACCTGGTGCAGATGATGGGATCGCTGGGGGCGGAGATCCGGGTGTTCCGGAATGATGCCGTGACGGTGGAGGCCGTGGAGGCGATGGCGCCGGCGGCGGTGGTGATTTCGCCGGGACCCTGCACCCCGAAGGAGGCGGGGATTTCGGTCCCGCTGATCCAGCGGATGAGCGGGAGGATTCCGGTGCTGGGCGTGTGCCTCGGGCACCAGTCCCTCGGGGTGGCGTTCGGTGCCACGGTTTCGAATGCCAAGCACATCATGCATGGCAAGGTGTCGCAGGTCAGTCATGATGGAACCGGTCTTTACAAGGGGATGGGCAACCCGTTCCAGGCGGGGCGCTACCATTCACTGGCGGTGATCCAGTCCACGGTGCCGCCTGAATTGGTGCCTGATGCGTTTAGCGAAGATAATGAGATCATGGGCATGCATCATGTGTCGCACCAGACCTATGGTGTTCAGTTCCATCCCGAGTCGGTGCTGACGCCGACGGGGAAGAAACTGCTGAAGAACTTTTTGGAGATTGTTTCCGGGAAATCTGAAATCTGAAATTTATGAAAACTATCCTGCAAAAAGTAACGGCGAGGCAAAATCTTAGCGAGCAGGAGGCGGCGGAGGCGTTCGACCTCATCATGAACGGGGAGGCGACGCCGGCCCAGATGGGGGCATTTCTTTCCGCCCTGAAGATGAAGGGCGAAACGATCGAGGAACTTGTTGGGGCGAGCCGTTCCATGCGGCGCCATGCCGTGTTTGTCGATCCCCGCGGC
>JBAXRC010000272.1:0-3988 GCA_037131415.1 bacterium
GGAACTGGGAGTGACAAGGAAAGCCCTGCAACAGTGGCAGGAGCGGGCGATGGACGGGATGCTGCGGGCCCTGCAGCCACGGGAGGGACGGGAGGAGGAACGGGGACCGGCGCTGGCGCCGAAGGTGAAGCGCCTGCTGGAGTGCCGGGCGACGGAACAGGAAGGCCGCCTGCCGCGGCTGACGAAACGCCTGGCGAGCGTGGGGTCGGAGCCGGAAGCGGCGACCAAGGGAGGCTGAAAGGGCCTCCTCATGGGGAGGTAACGGATGAAAAGGAGTCGGGAGCAGGAGGATGCCCAGGCGCGGCGCCGGGCGGAATTTATTATCCAGGTGCAGGCGGGACGGTTGAGTGCCAAGGCGGCAGCCGCGATGATGGGGGTATCGCGCAAGACCTACTACAAGTGGGAACAGCGCGGCCTTTCCGGGATCGTGGAAGGGCTGAAGAATGGGGAGCCGGGGCGTCGGCAGCCGCCCCGGGATCCCCGGAAGGAGACGTTGCAGCGGGAAGTGGAGCAACTGAGGAAAAAGCTGGAGGTGCAGGATCAGCTCCAGCGGATCCGGGAAGTCCTGCAGGAAAAGGTGGCCGGTAACGCGGGTAAGTCCGCGACGGAAAAAAAAGGTGGAGCGAGCGACCATGATCCTTGAAGCCATGGATGAGCTGATGGAAGCGACGGGAGAACCGATGACCCGGCTTTGCGCCGGGATCGGGGTATCCTACTCCAACCTGATGCGGTGGCAGGTTCGGCGAGACCTGGGCCTGCCACCCCTTTGCGTCCCCGGCCCCCGCAAGTTAGCGCCGGTCGATCTTGGGCGGGTGAGGCAGGAGCTCGAGGCGATGGCCCATGGCCGTAAACGGACAGCAGGCACAGGGGATCTCTATGAGCGGTTCCGGAACCAGTTATCCCGGAGGCAGTTCCGCGAGCTGGTCGAGGAGGCCCGGAAAGCCCGTCGCGTGCTGGAGGAGGAAGGCCGGCAGCGGATCCACTGGCATGCGCCCCGGCTGATCTGGGCGGTGGATGATGTACATGTCGGATACCACGAGGATCGCAAGGTGTGGAGCAACCAGATCCGGGATCTGGGCTCACGCTACCTGTTCGCGCCCCAACTCTCCCTCGGGGGTGTCCTGGAGGGGGAACTTGTGGCTGAACGCCTTGATCGGCTGTTCGGGATCAATGGGCCGCCGCTGGTGCTCAAGCGCGATAACGGTGGCAACCTGGACTGTGTCGCGGTTGATGCCGTACTGGAACGCTTCGGCGTGGTGCCCCTCAACTCGCCGCTGCAGTACCCGCGCTACAACGGCGGGGTGGAGAAAAGCCAGAGGGAGTTCAAGGAGGAGCTGGTTGCGCAAGGAAAATAGGGACAGGCAATCTGAATGACGAAACAGCCAAGTGTAGCCCGTTGACTATCAATGGATTAGTTCCAGTGGATGTGTTCGGTGCCAATACGAGAACGCTTCCTGCGAAAAGTCCTGTTGTTAATAGAGTTAGTAGATTAAATTTAGACTCTTGACCATTCAGATTGCCTGTCCCTTGTTCAGCTTTGCGTTACGACCTTTCGGACGGCACTCTAGGCGTCAAACAGATACACATGAAGCCCCCCGCCAGCAAACAGCCAATGCTGTTGCATTGGCTGTTTGCTGGCGGGAAAAGAATCCGCCCATATACAAAGATTGACATTAGAATTCTGAACCTTTAGAAACATCAGGATAAATGCTTCTCAATAGGCATTCAACCTATCGTCAGGCAAGAATGATAAATCCGGCGGGGAGAAAATATAAAAGGTTATGAATAAATCAAAATTCAAAAGTTATGTAGCAAACAAATTGGCAGCTGATCCCAAGTTTTCCGAGAAATACTTCTCGACCGATGCAGAAGGGAACAAAACAAATTCCTTCACTCCTGAAATATTCGCAGAGGTGAATGTCGATGACATTCCTGGAAATGGGCATTGCAAATGCGATGAAGACAAAGGCAGAGGTGTAAATTGCGGATCGAATGGGGGCACTCACTGCTCCGATCAGGAAGGACACTCTCATCCTTGGAAATAAACTTAGCCTGCTAGCAGCACTGCTGTTTCAGCAAAGAATAGAGGGGCTTATTGTCAAATGCTCTTCAATAAGCCTCTCTTGGATTCACACCACGCCCATCTGCCCCCCCAAAAAGAAGCATGATCTGTTACCCTGACAAAGTCCATAGTTTTTCCTACAACGGCAGCCGCCTGTTTTACTCAGCAGGCAAACAAAAGCTTGTGAATGTTAATCAATACGGAGCTGCAATACTGACCATCGCTAAGAATTCCACCGGAATTGACAACATCGTCCGGAAATGCGCGGAGCAGTTTGATTTGCCGGCAGATGAAATAAGGACGGCAACGATCGACTTTCTTAGGCGCATGACGGACAATGGTTTTTTAGGCGATGAGATCGACAACCGTAATGGTGAAGTAATATCAGCACCTAAACAGACCGGTACTGGGGTAGTTTTTAAAGAACTCTATCTTCACCTTACAAATGAATGCAATCTGAGTTGCTGGTATTGCTATAATAAAGATTTTCGGATTTCAAATGAACATCAAGCCGACCTAATGATTGACGAATTTGAGCAAATCATCACTCAGTTTTCAGAGCTTGGTGGTCAAAGTATCATCTTCACCGGCGGGGAACCGCTGCTGTTTCCGCCCGCCATTGCTCTTGCTCGTTTAGCACGAACGGTAGGCCTACAAACTAGTTTACTTACAAACGGCACGCTCTGCAATGCCCAGAATGCTCCAGAAATCTGCAAGTGCTTCAATCAAATCATTGTCAGCCTGGACAGCAAATACCCCGAAGAACACGAAGCCTTGAGAGGTAAAGATTCTTTTGCAAGAACCGTCGCAGGAATAAAATGTTTGTCAGGCTTTCTTCGGGAAAATCCATCAGAAACGACTCTCTACTGCAGGCCTGTAATCACGAAGAATAACATCAGAAACATTCTTGAATATCCGGAGTTTATGATAAATGAGCTGGGCTGTTCAAGAGCCATGCCCAACTCATATGTCCCGAATGAACTCAGCGATTTTGACAGCGGCAACTTTCTGTCTTTCCAGGAAATCAACTCGTGTTTGGTTAAGTTCCATTCAATATTGGATAAACTTGGCGGAATAACCAGTTACGATTTCATGTCATTAAAGAATTGTTCACGTTGTTCTGCTGGCAACGCGATCATTAGCATCGCACCCGATGGCTCAATTTATCCCTGCCAGTCTCTACATAATCGAAATGTTTCATTGGGGAATATCAGAGACGGAAGACTTGATCATATTGTTGAAAAGTCAGCCGTCAGTAAGTTTTTTCGGGAATTTCATCATTCTCAGATCGCCACCTGCAAGGACTGCGGTTTGGGATCTCTATGCGGCGGCGGCTGCCGGGCTATAGCTTACAATTACTACCTCGATTTAAATGCCTATAATGAGATATATTGCCCCTTTCTGCGGCAAGGACTGGAATTCGGCCTCTGGCTTAAATCCTTGGAAGAAATCTGGGACAGGAACGTAGACAACCCGATTTTCCATTGAGATTATCCTCACAGTCCCTCGGGAATCAACCTTCACTGCAGGCCTCATAAGTCTTCATCTAGCACCCCTCATTTTCACACACCTTTGACCCCATCAAACCCAATAGAATCGTGGCATTCGACCTCAAAAATAGTGCAATTAATTGCACTATTTCCCTGGGCCTGTCCGGGGGCTTCTTGATGGCCTGTTCCCTCTGGCTTCTGCCCCTACAATCTCCAATCAACATTCCTTAATCTTCAATTCTCTGAACACTGTCTTCTGAACACTGAACACTCTCCCCTCTCCTCAATCTTCAATTCCCGAAATCCGATACACCAAGTCACCTGTATGAGCGCCGGCGCGAACATGTAGCTGGAGTGGCGGGATGAACATGCTGAGGATGCCGGGCCCCGTGCGGAGCCCGGCATCCGGGTTGGTTAGTCTTCCTTTCTTTCCCTC
>JBAXRC010000273.1:0-3976 GCA_037131415.1 bacterium
GCCGCCGCCGCTCCCGTTGCTCCGTCAGGGTCAGCTCGGCCGCCAACCGCCTGAGTCGCTGCGTTCGCTGCACCACAGCCTTTTCAAGCCGGTCGTGGCTTTCCTGCAACTCCAACTCAGCATGCTTCCAGTCGGTGACATCCCGAATGGTTCCAATCAGGGAAACAACCTGACCGTCCACCGAGAGGCCAACCTGACCCAGCCCATGCACCCACCGCACCTCACCATCCGACTTTCGGATGATCCGGAATTCCAGGTTGACCATCGCCTGCTTGGCGACAACTTCCTCCCAGATATGCTGGCGCAACATCTCACGGTCATCGGGATGCACAATCTCCAGCCACTTCTGAATATCCCTCGAACAGTCGGCATCGAGGCCGAAGATCTGCGTCAAGACTTCCGATGCATCCCGCAGCCCCGTGTTAAAGTCATACTTATAGGAACCGATTGACGCGGCACGCTGCGACTCCTTGAAAAAGAACTCGCTCTCCCGAAGTGCGGCCTCCACCCGCTTGCGCTCGGCCAGTTCCTGCTCCAACTCATGGGTTCGCTCGGCCACCAGGACAGCCAGTTGATCCTTCTGCCGTTGCTGCATATGGCTGGCGGCCTTGATCTTGACCATGGCCCGGATCTCGGCGATCAGTTCGGATTCATCCGGAGGCTTTCCCAGAAAACCTTCAGCCCCCGCTTCCAGAGCCCGGATGCGGCTATCCTTGTCCAAACCGTGCCCTGTCAGGAAGACGACCGGGATGAACTGAACCTGCTGGTGCTCCTTGAGCTTCCGGCAAGTCATGAATCCATCCATGCCCGGCATGATGATATCGAGCAGGATTACATCCGGATCCTCCTTGCAGGCCGCCTCGATGCAGGCCGGCCCGCTACGGGCTTCCAGAAAATCCGCTTCGGGCAACGCCTTGGCGACAAGGCTCCGGAGCAGCATCAGGTCATTCTGATTGTCATCAACCGCCAGTATCTTCATGCCCATCTATCTCTTTCAGCCCCACTTCAGAACACGCAAGTTACTTGATCTTCCCGTCGGCCACCTGCTTCAGGAAATCCTGATAGGCCAGCTTAAGCCCATCCTGCAGGGAGGTGGTTGCTTTCCACCCAAGCCTCGCAAGCTTCGAGCAGTCCAACAATTTCCGGGGCGTGCCATCGGGCTTCGAGGTGTCGTAGAGGATCTTCCCCGTATAGCCCACCGTCTCTTGGACCAGGCGGGCCAGTTCCTTGATGGAAACTTCCGTTCCGGATCCAATGTTGACGATTTCGCTGTCGCTATAGCGGTTCATCAGGAACACACAGGCATCCGCCAGGTCATCGGCATAGAGGAACTCACGCAGGGCCACCCCGGTTCCCCAAATGGTGACGGCGGGCGACTGCGCGACCTTCGCCTCATGGAAACGCCTGATCATCGCCGGCAGGACATGCGAGTTCTCGGGATGATAATTGTCACCGGGCCCATAGAGGTTGGTTGGCATCACGCTGATAAAATCGGTTCCATACTGCCGGTTGTAGCTCTGACACATGATGATCCCGGCAATCTTGGCAAGGGCATACGCCTTGTTGGTCTCCTCCAGGTATCCCGAGAGCAGGCAATCCTCACGCATCGGCTGGGGGGCAAACTTGGGATAAATGCAGGACGATCCGAGGAAGATTAGTTTCTTCACCCCGGACTGGTAACTACTGTGAACAATATTATTCTGGATCTGGAGATTGCTGTAGGCAAATTCGGCCGGATAGGTGTTGTTGGCGAAAATCCCACCCACCTTCGCCGCCGCCAGGAAAACATACTCCGGTTTCTCCGTGGCGAAGAAATCCTGTACAGCCGCCTGATTGGTCAACTCAAGTTCATGGTGTGTCCGGCCAATAATCTGCGTAAATCCACCGGCCTTCAGGTTGCGCACGATGGCCGACCCCACCAGTCCGCGGTGCCCCGCGACATAAATCCTTGCCGCTTTATTCATGCCCCCTGCCTCCCCCGTCCTGCGCGGCCACGGACCTGCCGCCTTCGCCGGAGCCACGGCCATGGCCATCCGGAGTCATGCCCTTGATGTCCGTCACCTCGATGATATCCGAAATATAATTGGCGAACTCATCAACCGCAGGGCCGCTATATCCTAGAGTGACCCCCAAGTCCCGGAACTGACGCGCTCGCTCTGATTCCAGCAGGGGATCCAACACCCTGACCGTGTCACGCAGCGTGTGCATGACTTCACGGCGTTGCTCCCTGGGCAGGTCGGGCTGCTGCACCTGGGCCGCCATTTTCCAGGACTCATCCAGCAAGCCGACCATCTGCTCGTACTCTTTCTTCTCCGCCTCAGAGAGCTTCGCGGTGTCACGATTCAG
Source organism: bacterium (assembly GCA_037131415.1). Classification (GTDB taxonomy): domain Bacteria; phylum Verrucomicrobiota; class Kiritimatiellia; order CAIKKV01; family CAITUY01; genus JAABPW01. Next base: position 2,347 of record JBAXRC010000273.1, read on the forward strand.
GAGAAAGGCCGCCTTTTTCGCAAATGCGGCCTGGATCGTCTGTTGCCTCTCCAGCCGCCGCTTTTCAAACTCATCCCGTCGTGCCACCTCATTCGTCCCGCCCCGATGGGCAAAGCTCGCACGATTCAGTAGAGAGGTGGATCCACCCGATGAACGGCCGGCCGCCGAGGACTGGAGTGCCGCCAGTTGCGATTCCTTCTCCCTCAGCTGACCTTCAAGGGTGATAATGCGCGCACTCAAGGCCGAGTCGTCCTCTCCGGACAACACCGGCTTCCTGACATAAACGATCCGGCTCACTTCCGTCGTGACCGACACCCGGGCCTCCGTGGCAGGCCCGGCGGTCAATTCAGCAAGCGCGCACTCCCACTGCTGGCGGCAACAGGCACTCTGATGCCGATAATGGATGGCCAACGAAAAGGCGGCGACCAGCGCAACCAGCACGCTCCCCATCACCAGCCTAGAAAACTTACTCACGCCGGTTTCCCGACATCTGGGGCGGAGCCAGTGGTGGTGGTTTACAGGTTTGGAGCAAGCGCTTGCCTTCTTCCTCACTGATTCGCCATAGTCGATCCAATTTATCTGAACCTCCTGAGAAAGGATTAAGCAAACCAGCCCGCAAGTAGTAGACGCCGCGGGCCTGTGCTGCCATGTTCGTTTCCTTTCCTTTTCGGTGTTCAACGTTACGAATTATCTTTGGACCGTCTTTTTCGCATAGCGGGAAGTCAACGTCAATGCCGTTTGGAGGTTGGCATGTTGGCACGCCTACCTCACCCCACCCGCCTGATCACCGCTGCATCATCGCGTTGAACCGTACGTGCAAACCGGACAGCGGGCACCCCAAACAACATGGCATAATAGACATGGTCGGGCGGCAGGCAGACCAGGGGCTTCAATTCCGGCAGCGCCTCAAGGATTGAGCGCATCATCCCCCACCACACCGTCCCCAAGCCGGCGCTCTGGGCCAGAAACTCAAAATAGGCTGCCGCCAGCACCACATCCTGATTCGGACAGGGAGCCTCGGGCGGGGCCGACACCACCAGGGCATGAGGAGCCCCTCGAAAAACGCGGTCAACGCCCTTATCCTGATAGGCTGTTGCGGCGCTACTGAGGTATTCGGGAACACGGCTGGGCGGGGCGCTTGCCAGGGCCTGGTAGACTTTTGTCCGGATTCCCCCCATGACCGCCCGGTCATCGATCACCGTGAAGGTTAGTTCCCGCCGGTTCACACCGGTCGGAACATTCGCCAGCGTGGCGAGCAGTCTTTTGAGCAAAACAGGATCCACATTCTGATCCCGGTATTGACGGATACTCCGGCGGCCCCGAACAAACCGCTCCATCTGGTCCAGCGTGGGCAGGCTTGCCAACGGCAGGCTATCGGCAGGATTGCGGCCCAGGATTGAGATGGCGGCCGTTGGGCATACAGCCAGACAGTGCTGACACTGATAACACAGCGGCTCCTGATCGGGTTCAATGCGGGGTAAGGATGAGCCTTCCTGCCTGATGATCTGGGCCGGACAATCCGTTGCACAAAGGCCGCACCGCGTACACAGCTCTGGATGAACGGTAAACTGAAGCATCTGACACCTCCTGGGTTTCAAAACTGGTTATTGGCGACTGGAATCACTTCAGC
>JBAXRC010000274.1:0-3953 GCA_037131415.1 bacterium
CTTTTCGCCGACGAAGATGGCCCCGAGGCCCGGGCCGCGATCGCCGTCGAGATGCAATTTTAACTCGGCGCCGTTGGCGAACTTCATGGTTACTTTCGCCCGCGGTCCTTCGAGCTTGGCCATGCGGTGGTAGTCGGTGCCCGTATCGTCCTGGGCGACAAGGCCGCCGGTGCGCAGTTCGGGGGCGTACTTGCCGGTGGCCATCATCTGAACCGGCTCTTCCAGCAGGACCTCAACCGGCCCGGTCTCGTCGGTGCCCATCGCGCGGTTGATCTGATCGTACGAATGAGTGCCCCAGCCGGTAACGCCGAAACAGCGTCCGCCGCCGTCATAGTCCCAATACCCGCGGAAGGTGTTGCGGGCACGGTGCTGGCTGTAGGGTTTGAAGGGGGCTGGGCCCAGCCAGAAATCGTAATCGAATCCGGCGGGGACGGGCTCGGGGGTGAGATGGGTTTTGCCCTGCCATTCGCCGAGTTTCCAGTCAAATCCCTGGTGGGCGCCGATGGTGACCTTGAGGGGCCACCCGAGCAGGCCGTTCATCACGGCTTTCTTGATCGGCTTGGTCGGCACGTTCATCCCGTAGAGATTCTTCTCGAACCGGAACCAGGTATTGAGCCTGAACATCCTGTCGTGCTTGAGTACGACGTCCCGCACCCGTCTGCTTTCGCCGATGGTTCGTGACATTGGTTTTTCGCACCAGATATCCTTTCCGGCTTCAGCGGCGGCAATGGAGATCAGGGCGTGCCAGTGGGGCGGGGTCGGGATATGGATGATGTCGATGTCGGGCCGGGCGAGGACTTCGCGGAAGTCCTTGTATCCCTTCACGTTGGGCCCGCCGCGTTGCATGGCGGTTTTCAGGCGGGCTTCATCGACATCGCAGACGGCCAGGAGCTTGGTGTCGCCCAGTCCGAGATGGTACGTGCCCATTCCGCCCACGCCGATGACAGCCTTGGTGAGCTGTTCACTTGGCGGAGTATAGCCGGGGCCTCCGAGGACGTGCCGCGGTACGATGGAAAAAACGCTGGCGGCGGCTGCCGTGCGCAGGAAATTCCGACGTGAAAGGTTTGTGTTCATTTAAGAATAGTTCCTCCCTGTTTCCCTAACTGTTCATCAACTTATGCGTTCGTGCGATACCAAGACCGTGACTCTTGACATAGTAGACTTCAGGCAGGTAATCTATATGGTTAAGACTATTTCCGAAAATAGCAGGATTGATTGAAAGTTTAACAATAATGACTGAAGCCGATTCAGGCCACATTGAGTTGCAGGCATGTCAGGCGCTGGCAAAAAGACTGACGGAGCCACGGGACCTGTTTGCCGGGGTACGGGGGTTTCTAACTACCCTGCCCGTGAACCCACTGCAATTCCACCGGCACAGTGACCGGCACCTCAACATGGGGGCGCCCTTCCTGCACCACCGGTTCGTTCTTGTGGCGTGTTTGAGTGAACCCGGCAGTATTGTCATGGAAGGCAAGGTGTTCCATATCGAGTCGGGGCAGGGCCTGTTGATATTTCCTTACCAGAGCCACTACTATGCCCGTCTTGAACATCCGGAGCGGATCAGCTGGTTGTTCACCACGTTCGAGTTTGAGGCGCCTGAAAAACTGGAACTGTTGCGGAATACCCCCTTTAGCCTCAACGTGCAGGATCTCCGACGGCTTCGGCAAGTCACGGAGTCCTATCTGGATACGCGGCAGGACGGGGAGGGGATGACTCATGACATGCCGCTTGAACTGGCCCTGTTCCTGAGCGGAGTACTTCGCCGTCAGAGCCACCAAAGGAACATCCTTACCGGGAAAACGAATCCCGACGGGCTTCAGGTCCAGTTTTTTCGTCCGCTGTTCGCCTACATTAACCAGCACCTGGACGGTTCGCTGCAGATGGGTGACCTGGCGAAATGCGTTCATTTGTCGCCCAGCCGGTTGCGGGCCCGTTTCAAGCATACCCTTGGCATCGGGCTTGGGGAGTTCATCCGGCACACGCGCATCCAGCGTGCCTGCGGTCTTCTGAACAGCACCGACCTGAATGTCACCCAGGTCTCGGAGAAATGTGGATTCAATTCGGTCTATGCCTTCAGTCGCACCTTCCGCACCATTGTCGGCATTCCGCCCACAGCCTTCCGAACAAAGTTATCATCCTGATGATCATAGGGAATCATCTCGTTCATTTTTATTATGGAGGGCGAAGCTTGCTGAGCCGCAGCCAAATCAAGACGGCTCAGCAAGCTTCGCCCTCCATAAGAGGGGAATGGATTGAGCTTTCTTGCAGTCCCGTGCCCGATGAGTATTATCTTCAGCCATGTGATGGTTAACAGGGGAATTCAGCTGTGAAAATCATTTGTGCAACAAACATGCCGTTTGCGAGGGAAGCGTTCAGCACGCTGGGAGACGTCCGGATCCTGGAGGGGCGGGATATTTCCGCCCAAGATGTGAAGGACGTCGAGGTCTTGGCGCTCCGGTCGACCACGAAGGTGGATAGGGGTCTGCTTGAGGGGAGTAAGGTCCGTTTTGTAGGAACGGCCACCATCGGGACGGATCATCTGGATCTGGGGTATTTCGACCAGGCGGGGATTCGCTGGTGTTTTGCGCCGGGGTGCAATGCCAATAGCGTGTCGGAATATGTCACGGCGGCGCTTTTAACGCTGGGCGAACGGAACGGTATCACGCTGGAAGGCAAGACCATCGGGGTAATCGGGGTCGGCAACGTGGGAAGCCGCGTGGTCGCGAAGGCGCGTGCCCTGGGAATGCGGGTGCTGATGAATGATCCGCCAAGGGAAAGAAAAGAATCCAGAATCCAGAATCCAGAATCCAGAAGTCGGGCATCGACGGAAATCAACGATACTGAGAAGCCATCGACAGACATCGACCACTTCGTGAGTATCGACCAGGTGTTGGCGGAGGCGGATGTGATTACGATGCATGTGCCGCTGACGAAGGAAGGGGTGGACAAGACCTGGCACCTAGCGGACGAGGGATTCTTCACCAAGGCGAAAAAGGGGCTGATCTTCCTGAATGCGGCGAGGGGACCAGTGGTGGATTCGGGGGCGCTGGTCAGGGCTATGGAGTCCGGGCAGGTGAGCCATGTGGTTCTGGATACCTGGGAAGGGGAACCGGCCTACCGGCCGGAGATGCTGGCCAGGGTGGATATCGGGACCCCGCATATCGCAGGGCATTCTTTTGAAGGCAAGGTAATGGGGACCGTGATGGTCTATCGGGAGGCGTGTCGGTTCCTGGGCGTGCCGGCCACCTGGTCGCATGAGCCCCTGATGCCGCCGCCGCTGGTGCCGCTGCTGGAGGTGGATGCCGCCGGGCGGGCCGATGAGCCGGTTCTGCGCGAGGTGGTTAAGCGGCTGTATGACATCGAGGCGGATGACCGGCGGTTCCGCGAAACCGCCGTGACTGATGACAAGGTGCGTGCGAAGGCCTTTGACCGGTTGCGGAAAGACTATCCCGAACGGCGCGAATTCCAATACACGGCCGTGCGGGTGATACATTCCCGCCCGAAGCTCCAGTCGAAACTGGAAGGGCTAGGTTTCAAACTCGGCTGAACCTCCAATTATTAATCCGGCCAATAAACAGTGGCGGAAATCAAGATTCACCGCCCGCCGAGTACGGCTAGGAGCCTGTTTAAAAACAAACCTGGCGCAAGGCGCCTGGAGGGCGAGGCTTGCCGAGCCGTGTCCACTGGCGAGCCTAAAAAGTGAACGATCAGCCTGCAAGACAAGGATTTCGATCGTCATGCGATCATTTGGACCGCGGCTCGGCAAGCCTCGCCCTCCAGCGTAAATAATCAGAGTGAGCACTTTTTCGACAGGCTCCTGTAACTGACCCATTACAGCTTTTCTCCTGGAGCAGAGGTCTAAAACCAACCCGTTTGGTCGCGTTCGCGCCTGGAGAGTTCGTCCTGAAGCTCGCGGGCACGGGCTTCGATGCCGGAGGTTCGTTCGGGACTTT
>JBAXRC010000275.1:0-3945 GCA_037131415.1 bacterium
GGTGGACGCCGACCTCCGGGCGGCGTCTGACCGCGCCCGGAGGTCGCGGTCCACCTTGGAGGATGTCGTGTTTATTTCAGGAACGTCAGTTACCGTGAAAGACCAGGGCTTGTCGGGAGCCGGAGGTTGAGAAGACAACGTCTCATCCGGGCCAACGCAGACCACGTCACAGTCAAGATCGGCAGCGGCAGCGTCGCCGAGGAATGGCAGGAAGGCAGGCGGGAAGGCCCCGCAATGGGCGCCTCCCGAGAGCCTGAAACGGACGCCAGCAATAGTCAGAGCCGATTTCAAAATTCGAGCGAAAGCAACACCTTACTCGATAATGCTATTGCCCAATGTACCGGGCTTCTTGATCAACGCATTTGTTCCGCCGGCAGAGGCCGGGCTCACATAATTCCCACCCGAATTCAAGGGCTCCTCAGTGACCGCAGGAGCCACGTATCCCCCCTCCGGCGTACTTCCCAATGGTTGCAATGTGCTCATGTGTTTTTCCCTCTCCTGTCTACTGTTAAGACCCTTCCGCCTGCTCAATCACCAGATTCAGCCGCAGCATGTCGCTAAGAAACTTTTTTACATCCTGCCGCGCCGTTTCGGGGGAGATGTGGTACTGGCCGACTAATGCCCCGGCAAGGCTGCCCTCCGATCGCGGCGTTTCGATCAATTCCCAAAGCCTGCGCCCGGTGTCATTCAAGGTAAAGACGCTCTGCGTGCACCCGTGAACAGGAACAAGAAGTGTCGCGCCGGCGACGGTGCGGGACAGAATATCGTCTTTGCGGAGATAGAGCGTGAGTCGTTGGTTGTTTGTCGAGGGTTGTTGGTCGTTTGGCGGAGAAGACATGAGTCGTTGGTTGTTGGTCGTGAGTTGTTGGTCGTTTGGCGGAGAAGAGAGGGTGGCTAATTGGGGTTGTGGATGCGGAAGAAGGCCTGGGTATCTGTGACGGAAAGAGGGGTTTCCACGGTGGTGACGGGGCCTTGTGGCGTGATAAGGATTCCGGGCGAGGTCCATTCGGTGGCATTGGTCCATCCCCAGGACACAGCCTGCCAGTCATCGGTGGCGACCAGCGAGGCCTTATACTCAAGAGCGTATTGCCGGTTCGAGTCCGCCTCGAAGGAAATTGTATAGCGGCCGGAAACGGCACGGGGCAAAGCCTTGATCTGCAGTTCGCAGTTGGTCGGGCCGGTACTGGCCTGATACTCCTGCCAGGTCGCCCACCCATCACTATCCGGATCGGCCAGTTCGGCATTGGGCGCGGTCTGGCCATAGTTGATGAGCCATGACACCGGCGTCCCCCTGGCGGAAACATCATGACGGAAGACCAGGGCGGGATCGCCAATGAGGCTGTAACACAGGAGCCGGTCGGAGGGGATTGTCCCAGCCATTCCCTCCAGGCCGCGCCGCCAGACATCACCCAGTCGCACCGTGCCCTGGCTCGCCGAGTTCGAATAGATGCTGACGGCCAGATCCTCCCCTTCGTCCCCGAGCATATACCCGGTGGCCCCCAAAGCGGCCACAAAACCGGTATTGGTCGCAAAAAGACCATACGGCATGATGCAAACCGTGGCGGTCAACGACTGCCAGCGATTGGGGCGACACCCAATGACGACCCCAATCGCGGGCTTCTGCCAGTTGGCCGCCAAAATATCGGCGTTTCGAAGGAGCTTCCCTGTGCCACCACCCAAATTCTGCTCATCCGTATGTCCGAAGAAATGGAATATACCTGAACCCGCAACCAAGGCGGGGAAAAGACTGTTTATTTTCACGGGAACCAGATCTCCCGTGTTGTCGACAGGGTAGTGTTTTGCAACGGTTCGACCGGCGAGCGTCAGGGGTGCAATGAGCCGATCCGTCCCGACACTGAACGGATAGTACTTCACGTCAACGTTGTCCCAGTCGGCGCCCACCGAGGCCTGTTGCTTCCAGGCCAGCGCGCCTTCGTAGGCGATGGTCTTCTGCACCACCACGGCCAGGTCCTGCGTCTTGGAGGTCGGCAGGCGGCCGACGGCCATCTCGGGAATGCCGTCGTTGTTCACATCGCCGAACGCCGCATCAATCGACACGGTCATCCCCTCGCCAGTCAAAAACCGCTGACCGGAAATCAGCGGGGGAATCAGGCAGGCGGTATAATCGTTGACGGACAGGCGTTGCTGCTTGAAATCCAGCGCGCCGGCACCCGCCAGCAGAAGGTAGCGCAAGGGATGCGCCGCTCCATTGGTATAGCCATCACCGCAGAAGGCCTTGATGGCAAGGGGATCGGCCAGTCCGTGACTGTACCGGTTGTAAAGGGATTCAACATCCACAATCCTGGTTTTCAATCCCTGCGCGTTACGGAAGTCGGCCAGGGGCTGTAGCGCGGCGCGAAAGTCAGGACGCCACGCCTCGGGAGGGATCAGGATGACATAGTCGGCGGCATTGGTCGGGTCCGACCAATCCACATCGGCGACACCGCGCACGGCAGGAAGCTGGGTCCCTGCCGATTTCGAGAACACCTGATAGACCTGCCCGGTGCCGCCACAGGGGAAGGTCGCCGTCCAATTACCCGCCACAGCGTCATAGGCGATCGTGACCGGCGCCACAACTCCGGGCTGGCTGGCCACGGTGATGTCCAACACCACGAGGTCATTGGTGGAAAACCCGGATACCGCCACGGTGTTGCTTTCGCCCCCGGTACAACGCAATGCACTATTTACCGGCCGATAAACACACGGAAATGAATACGCATACGACATGCACAGGAATCCAGTGTTATCCGGCTCTGTAATTTGCGGGGCAGCGGCTATATTTGTCAGACTCAAAGTGGCAACACCACTAACCAGATTTGAAGACGAAAAGGGATATGTAAAGGCCAAGTATTGTTCATCCGACCAGGAAGGCGTTCCGACTGGCTGGCCACCAACCAACACCCTGACCAAATGGTCATCTGTTCCTGTCCCATAATACGATAAGAGATTAACATTGACCGTACCCGTCCAAAGCCCCGTGGCACATCCTGTTAGTGTCTCAATAAACTGGGTAGCGCCATGATTTCCAATAAGCAGTGATGTTGAAACATATGACGCCGAAGAATCTGCTAAACTACTATATGAAACACGCGCCAGAGAACCTGTTCCCTGCCGGGTGATCTGATTAATGAACCATTCATTGGTTGTCGCGGGCATCCCCGGCGTCATGACCTGCGGCGCCATATTCGAGCCCGCCCCCAGGGCAACCCAATACACGTTTTCAGGCGCGAACCGCGAGCCGGCTGGCACACCATAAAAGAACAGGTTGGTTCCCTCCGCCATCCAGGCAACCGGGACACCCAGGCAGCTCAAGCTCACATTGGTGGCGGCCAGCGCATTGGATACCGTGGCCGCACCCCAGCCGGAGGCATCAGCGAGTTCCTGGACCGACACGCGATGAACACCCTCATCCCGCACACTCAAACGTACACGGTCTGCAGGCGTTGCATTGGTCCATGTCAAGACACGGGAGCCGGAGCCGATCCACGCTTGCGCCAGAACCGCGGCCCCCTTCTGGACATCAGTTTTGGTTGCGGGAACGGACGACACCGATGTGGGTGCGACAATCATGATTGTGCCCGTCCAGTCAGCCACCGGCTGATCGGGACTGTGACGCGAGATCATTAGGAGTTGATAGTGAACGGTGTCACCAACCCTTGCCAGAGGATCGACCAGTTCATAAAGCCCGCCTTCCTCGTTGCCCTGCGAACGAAGGAGCCCCGGACCGACCGGTTCCAGGGTCCCGCCGTCACGTTGCCGCAGAACACGAAAGGCGTCGACGCCAAGCTCAACGGTGGTCTGCCACTGCACTCGAACCGGACCGCCTTCGCTGGCAACCGAGGCCGAGAAGCGGCTGACCGTCGCCGCAGGAGTGTAAAGCAGCACCCCCTGCCCGGCCGCGCCAAAAGCGCAAACCCCACCCCCAAGCAGCATCAACCCCATCAC
>JBAXRC010000276.1:0-3911 GCA_037131415.1 bacterium
ACATCGACAAGCGCGGTAGTAGCAGAGGAAACACCCCCACCAGGCGGGCATTGACGCCAATACACGGCGGGCGTATAAGGGGGCCTTGTTTATGGATCGTCTTGGGGGGATTTATCCGCATGAATGACACGCCTTCTCGCCGCCGTTTTTTAACGCTGCTTATCGTGGCCTGCCTGATCCCGCTGCCCTTCCTTCTGGGCGCCTTCCTGGTCAATGTGGAGATCGGCATCCGGGTGTTTGCCCCGGCTTTTCATGTCCTCGACCGGATCCTGCCGCAGGGGCTGTACCATATCTGGGCGGTTCTTTCGGCCGACCTGAGCACGGTCAGCACCCTGATCCCCTTCCTGATCGTGGCCATCCCCCTCGTGCAGGCCATCCGGATCCTGAAAAAACTGGAGTCCGACCCCACCTTCGGGCAACGCATGGGGCCGGATCCCTATCCCTCCCACTTCGGGTTCTTCCAGATCATGCTCGGCCTCACCGGCACGCTTTATGGAATGTACATTGGTCTCGATATCAGCGGCGTCAGTGAACTGGCCGGCCAGACTCCCACCACCGATTCGATTCGCCAATCCCTCGACCGGCTGCTGGGCGGCACCGCCACGGCGCTTCTCAGCTCCCTGGTCGGCCTGATCGGCGCCTTCATCACCGCCCGGCCAGTCCCGTGGCTCTTCGGCCGTATCGTGGGCGTCAAGGCCGATGAAACCCGCCAAACCCTCACCGCCACCATCGAACGACTCACGGATGACTTGCGCGGCCTGAGCCAGGCAAGCCGCACATTCACCGATATCCTCAACCCGCAAACCGCACAGACCCTCCTGGCGAAACTGGATAGCCAGGAGGCCGCAACCCGCGAAATCGGCACCCGCCTCAACAGCATCACCACACTCCTCGAAACCCTGAACCACGGACAAGCCATCCAGGCCCGCCAGTTGCAGGTCCTTGAAAATCTCGCCGGCATCGCCACCGCATCCGGGGACAAGATGGACCAGGTCAACACCACACTCGGAACCATGGCCCAGACCCAATCGGTGGTCGTCAGCCATCTGGCACGGCTGGATTCCGTCGAACAAACCATCCGGAAGGTCGCCGATGGTCATGAGTCCCGGCATCAGGATGTTCTCAGGGCCCTCAACGGTGTGATGTCCGCCGCCCAGGCGCAGCGCGACCAGGTCCAGCGGGAACATGACGCCCTTCGCACCGCCCTCGCCGCCTACCTCACCCCCCGGCAGCCATGAGCAAACCCCACGACGAGCATAAGGATTACGAACAGCTGGATGAGGCCATCGGCCACTCCACTCACAAGCTCTTCAACATGAGCCCGAACGATGTCCTGGTGCAGATCTCCCTGCCGGTCGTCCTGATCCTCGCCATCGCCACCCGCCTCATCACCATCGGGCAGGGCCTGTCCTCACAGTCCAACAGCCCCGTCGTTCTGGATCTCTGGAAACAGCATCTCATCCTCCGGGTGGACCGGGCCCTCGACCAATGGGAACGGCAGTCCGGCCTGCCCCAATTCTCGGAATTCGGCCGGGTCTACTGGTCCAATCATTGGCCCGAGGACGACCGGTTCCGGCAGTTATGCCACAAGGCGCAGGAACTGGCCGACATGGAAAAGCTCAAGGAACAACTCTATCGCGAGTCATTGGCCTACCGGTCGGCGGAAACCAATGCCACCGGCACAACCGGCATGAACTGGGCGACCACCCTTTATGATCCCCGGTATGCCACACCCGGCACCGCCTCCAACGCCGTCCCCCCCGAATTCCGGATCGACGACACACGCCGCCAGTACGCCTTCCAGTACATCGAGGAACGGTGCAAGCGCTGGAACCGGGATGTCGAGGATCTTCAATGGAAGATGATCGACCGCCTGGCCTCCGAGTTGTCGGCCAACGATCAGCTGACTGACGCCCGTCTGGCCACCCAGATGAAAAACATCACCGACGCCCTTGAGACCCGGGGTTACCCCCTGCTCCCCAGTGTGAGTCATGAATATCGGAAGGACCTATGACACCGGTTAATCAAGACAGGATTCAGGGTTTTGGGTTCAGGAACCCTCTTCTGCCGTTTATCAGCATCGGTCTTCTCGCAGCCGCCACCCTGCTCAAGGGAACCGTGGCAACAGGCGCACCGGCGGACTCATCCAAGGATCAGGCAAAATGGCGGCTGGCCGGCCTGGCGGCTGCCCGGCAGGTTCTGGATGACCTCGACCAATCCGGCACCTTCTCCGATCAGGAACGCCTGTCGCTCGTCGAGTCCCTGAACGAAGCCATGCGCCGCGATGTCCAGGCCCATGTGAGCCGGGCAGACAGCCGGCGGCTGGCCGCGAGCCTGGCCGCCCGGATCCGGCGCCAAAGCATCGAACAACGTTTCCAATCCGCCATCCAGCATGGCGGGGAACAATCCCCGCTTCCCGTAACCCGTGCCGATGTCATCGCGATTCTCGGCCCGGGGTGGACCAATAAGCTGGAAAAGGCCATCGATTCGTTTTCCGGCCCCGTACTGGACCCGATCTTCAATGATGCCCGTGCCCGCGCCGTTGGACTCCAGCGGCAGGAGCTTGAACAGAAACTGAAGTACCCCCCGGAGGCCGAGCTCAACACCCTCCTCACAAACCGTTTTGCCGCCCATCCCTCCGATCTCCGCCTGAACGCAGGCGACCTGGAGGCCATTCAGGCGCGGCTTGTGTCCCTGGCGATTCCTGACACCAAACCCTGTTTCGAGGAACTGACCGCTTCCATATCCGATGTCACGCGCCGGATCACCTCGGAAATCCGCCGCCAGTTCGACCGGCAGCTTTCGGCATCCGACGAAGCCGCGCAGGGAATCCCCGCCACCACACGGCAGAGGGTCCTGATTGCCAACGCGCTTGAGGAGGCAGCGGAATCAGACCTCTCCCGCGAACGGGCCAAGCCCGCCCTCCGTGACCCGGCTGGAAGCCCGGTCCCCCTCTATGGCCTCTTCATCCCCATCCGCAACCGCATACCCATATTGGCCGGACAAATCGAGGAGTCCAGGGTTCAGGCGTTCATCGAGACGACCCCGGTTCTGACACTGGACTCGGATTCCCTGTCCAAGGCAATCCGGGCTGCCCCCGGAAATCATCTCACCCCGGCCAACAGCACCCGGATATTCGCCGAATCCCTGCCTTCTCCTTCGCGGGAAAAGGCTTCGGCTTCCTATGCCGCCGAAGCCCTTCCGCCCGGACAGGGGGACTATTTTGCCGGCCTGTTTGAAACCAATCCGGTCATCACCAAAACCCTCCAGGAACGGCTGGGCAAGGAACTCGAACGTCAACTTCCCCCTGCCCGCCGCATCGTCAGCGATGAACAGTTCAAGAAACATTTCAGAGCCGCCGACAACCGGAACCCCCTCCCTGACGATGTCCTGGTCCACCTCAAGGAAACAGGGGCTCCCCCCCTGAAAACCCTATCTGAAACGTTTCAGATCCTCAAAACACCCGATCCGGGCAACCGCCCGCTCCTCGAAGAAACCGTTAACCGGGCACTCGCCCTGGCCAACCGGAAAGCACGGGAAGGCCATGATGTGATCCTGGCCCAGGAGGCGATTGTCGGAAAACTGGAGCGGGACAAACTGGATAAACTGAAACAGGATGTCACCGCCCGGCGTCCTTTCAAACAAATCCGGGCCGAGTGGGAATCCGCCGCAGAAACCGCCTGGAAGGCTGATGCCCGGTCACAGTCAACCCCGTACAACTCCCTGGTGGGTCCATCCAAGACCAGCCTGGACAAGGCGGTGCGCCAACTTTATGACTCGCTTCAGGACACCCCGGCGCCCGTCACCACGGTTGCCCAACGCCCGGCCTCCGAACCCGAAACAGGGAAGGAGCCGTTGAAACAGGATCCTGCCATTTCGGAAAACCAGAACACGGATGAAAAGAAGAACGT
>JBAXRC010000277.1:0-3908 GCA_037131415.1 bacterium
GTTCTTTATCGTGTGGAACCGCTGGCCCTCTGGAGGGGGCTCGGCGTTATCTGAAACGTTTCAGATGGCTCCGGCCCCGCCTGTGGCGCCCGCCGAACCGGGCGTCGCCGCTCCTGTGGTTCCCGCACCGGTAAAGCCGGTTGTTCCCCCTGCGAACCTTCCCGTCCTGAACGGGGTTTTCTATTCTGAGCAGAACCCCGTGGCGATGATCAATGGCTCCGCCTTGAAGGAGGGGGAGGATATTGACGGGTACAAGGTGGTCAGGATCCTGGCCCGTGGCGTGATCTTGAAATCGCAGGAGGGTGAATTCGAGCTCCGGGTGAAATAAGGCGGCCATGCAATATCGGAATTTCGGAAAAACAGATTTCAAGCCCTCCGCTCTGGGATTCGGCGCGATGCGGTTGCCCGTGAAGGACGGCAAAATCGATGACGCGGAGGCAACCCGGATGGTGCGCCATGCCATTGACCGGGGCGTGAACTACGTGGACACGGCCTGGGTGTATCACCAGGGGGAAAGCGAGTCGTTCCTGGGACGGGCGCTGGCGGACGGTTATCGCGAGCAGGTCAAGCTGGCGACCAAGATGCCCTGCTGGAAGATCGAACGGCCGGAGCAGCTCGACGAAATCTTCGATCAGCAGTTGCGGAATCTCCGGACGGACCGGATTGACTGCTATCTCTTTCACTCCCTGTTCGATAGTACCTGGCGGAAGATGAAGGAAATCGGCGCCCTGGAGTGGGCGGAACGGAAAGTGGCGCAGGGGCAGATTGGGTATCTGGGGTTTTCATTCCACGATGAACTGCCCGTTTTGAAAACCATCCTGGATGACTATGACAAGTGGGTGTTTTGCCAGCTCCAGTATAATTACATGGATGTCCGGACCCAGGCGGGAACGGAAGGGGTAAGGCTGGCGGCGCAGAAAGGGCTGGCGGTGATTGTCATGGAGCCGCTCCTGGGCGGACGTCTCGCCTCGCCACCGCCACCCGCGGTAACCCGGTTGTGGGATTCCCTGCCGACTCGCCGTTCGCCCGCCGACTGGGCGTTGCAATGGGTGTGGAACCAGCCGGAGGTGTCGTTCCTGCTCAGCGGGATGAGTACCTTCGATCAGGTGGAACAGAATCTCGACAGCGCCAATCGCTCCGCCGTTGGCAACTTATCGGCCGGTGAACTCGCGGTGATTGACCGGGTGAGGGTGGCCTTTTCCAGCCTGGTGCCGGTGCCCTGCACGAAATGCGGCTATTGCCAACCCTGTCCCCACGGTGTCCAGATTCCCGACATTCTGGACCTCTATAACCTGTCCGTCACCTATAACAACGTCGAGGCGTCGCGCTCCTCGTATGACTGGATTCGTGATGAACATCGTGCCCACCAGTGCGTTGCCTGCGGCCAGTGCGAGGAGCGCTGCCCCCAGAAGATCAGGATCATGGACTGGCTGAAGAAGGCCGACAAGGTCTTGAAATAGTTTGAAGAAAAACGCCCCGGCAGGCATTTCTACTAATACTGAGTCCTGTGTTTATTGTTCAGGTTTGAGCAAGGAGGCTGCATGAAGACCCTCGTTACCGTGTTATTGGCCGCATTTTCAATTCTGGTATCAGGCTGGCCCGTGGCCGCCCAGCAACCGCCCCCGGACCGTGATGTTGCATTCAAGCAGGCAAGCCAGGATATGCAGAAGGGGAATTACAAGGAGGCCCTGGAGCGCTTCCAGTTACTGGCATTGGATCCCAAGGAAAAGCCAGACCGGGTGGCGGGTGATCTCGGCTCGGCTGTGGGTTGCCTGCAGCAGCTCAACCGGAGCAAGGAAGCGGATGCTTTCCGGGAACAGGTGGCGCAGATCCATGTGAGGAACTGGCGGGTGCTGGCCGCGGCCGCCCAAAGTGTTTTTTATGGCGAGCATGGTGGAACCATCGTGGCGGGAGTTTTTGAGCGGGGACCCCACCGGGGGCAGGGTCGTTATGTGGATTCCGAGGAACGCGACCGGATCCGCGCCCTGCAGTGGATGAGCCGGGCGATGGGATTGGTGGAGCAGGAGGCGAAGGGGAAAGCCTTGGGGTATGAAGGGCGGAACTTCTATGAGCAGTATGCCGGGATGGTGATGGGCTTCAGGGAGTACCGCGATGCCTGGCGGCTCCAGGTTTTAAGCGATCTGGCAACCCTTCCGGACTATGAAGAATGGCGCTGGAACAGGTGGGGCGAGCAAGCCCGGGGCGCACCCGTCGACGAGAAGGGAGACCCGGTTTATTACAAGGTTCCGGCGAGCTTCGAAACGGCTGCGAACGATGGCGAACGCTGGCGCTGGCTCCTGAATCAGGCGGTGGTGCATGAGCCCTCCTCGGAATCCTCCCTGAAGAATGCCTTCGCGGCGTTCCTTCATCAGCAGTTCGGTGTTGAGACCCTGGCGTCGCGCGGCTGGCGCCTGCCGGAGCGGGATGAGGATGACTCCAAGGCGGAGTCCGGAACCTTTGCCCTTCACACGTTGGGCGACGATGAGACCATCGCCCGCCTGGCAACGGGGATCAAGCGGTTCACCCTTCCGGCGGAATTCGATTTTATCCGAATCTACCGGGAGCTGGCGGATAACACGAAAGGGGGATACGCCGAACCGGCACTCAATGCCCTGGCGGAAATCTTCACCAACCGCCGTCAATATGAAACGGCCGCCGGGTACTGGAAGCAGAGCATCAAGGACTTCGGGGCCGGATCCGACAACTGGAAGCAGAAGAAGCTGGACCAGATTGTCGGAAACTGGGGCCGGTTCGAGCCGACGATGACCAAGCCGGCCGGGGAAGGCGCCTCGCTTGAATACCGGTTCCGCAATGCCCAATCCGTGATCTTCGATGCCCGCGAGATCAAGGTTGCCGAACTTCTGGCTGACATCAAGGACTACCTGAAATCCAATCCCAAGGAGCTGGATTGGGAGAAGATGGGCATCGACAACATCGGCTACCTGCTGGTCGATAAGAACCAGGCGAAATACCTCGGCAAGGAAGTGGCGCGGTGGGATTTGCCGCTGGTGCCCAAGCCGCACTATTTTGACCGGATCGTCACGGTGAAGACCGGGTTGAAGACGGCGGGTGCCTACCTGCTCACCGCCACGCTGGCCAATGGCAATGTCAGCAAGATCATCGTTTGGGTGAACGATACCGTCATTGCCCGGAAACAGACGGACACGGCCGCCTGGTTTTATGTGGCTGATGCCGTTACCGGCAAGCCGCTGCCCGGCATGAACCTGGAATTTTTCGGGTATCGGCAACGATACATCGAGGGCTGGAAAAGCATTGGCAGGCGGGCAAACGTCCTCACCACGGCCTTTGCCGAGAATACGGATGCGGAGGGGCAGGTCATGCCTGCCGCGAAGGATTTTGAACAGAACTACCAGTGGCTCGTCACGGCCACATCGCCGGATGGCCGACTTGCCACACTCGGGTTTACCCATGTCTGGTACAGCGGCTATCGCGACCAGGAATATAACGAGCGCAAGGTGTTCGGGATTACCGACCGCCCCGTGTACCGGCCGGACCAGAAGGTGAACTTCAAGTTCTGGGTCCGCCATGCCCGGTATGACCAGGAAGACACGTCCGATTTTGCCAATCAGGAATTTGCCGTGATCATCACCAATCCCAAGGGCGACAAGGTGTTCGAGAAGACCTTCCGCACGGATGCCTGGGCTGGCTTGAGCGGGGAGTTGACGCTTCCGAAGGATGCGGCCTTGGGGCAGTACTATGCCTACATCTGGCAGGGAGGGCGTGGGTGGGGTGGCGTCAATTTCCGGGTGGAGGAATACAAGAAGCCGGAGTTCGAGGTGACGGTTGATGCGCCGGAGAAGCCGGTGATACTTGGCGAGAAGATCGAGGCCAAGATTGCCGCGAAGTATTACTTCGGAGCGCCGGTCACCGAGGCGACGGTGAAATAC
>JBAXRC010000278.1:0-3906 GCA_037131415.1 bacterium
ACTTCTGACTGCTGCCTACTGACTTCTGACTACTGTCTGAAAGTCATAATTGGACTTGAACGGGGTTCCTGCTACTCTTTTTTCAAACCGGGAGGAAATGGGATGGAACTCGACAAACTTCGTATTCGTGAGCTTCGGGTGAGAGGACGTGTCGGCGTCACGGCCGGGGAGCGTCGCCTGCCCCAGGAAGTGGTGATGACGGTGACAATGCATGCCGATCTTGCGCGCTCCTGCCGGAGCGATGCTTTGCGGGACACGGTTGATTACAAGGCCGTCAAGAAGGCCATTCTGGCGGGGTGCGAGGCGAAGTCCTTCAAGTTGATTGAACGCATGGCCCAGTACGTGGCCGAGCTGGCATTGTCGGATTCGCGGGTGCAACGGGTGGATGTGAAAATTGAAAAACCCGGTGCCCTTCGGTTTGCGCGGTCCAGCGAGGTGGAGATCAGTCGGGAGCAGAATTCAGGAGTCAGAAGGCGGAAGGGCGGGGATCGGCATGAATAAGAAAAAAGTGGCAAATTTGATCCGGGAATTGTTGAAGGAGATCGGGGAGGACCCACGGCGTGAGGGACTCCTCAAGACTCCCGAGCGGGTTGCCGATGCTTATGAGTTCCTGACGTCGGGCTACAGGACTCATGTGCGGGATGTGATCAATAATGCCGTGTTCAAGGCGGAGGCTAATAACATGGTACTGCTCAAGAATGTGGAAGTGTATAGCCTCTGCGAGCACCATATGTTGCCGTTCTTCGGGCGTTGCCACATCGGTTACATCCCGCGGAAGAAGGTGCTGGGAGTCAGCAAGTTGGCCCGCATTGTGGACTGTCACGCCCGCCGACTCCAGATTCAGGAGCGGTTGACGGCCCAGATTGCCCGGGACATCATGGAGGCCATTAATCCGGAGGGGGTCGGCGTGGTAATGGAATGCCGCCACCTCTGCATGATCATGCGCGGGGTTGAAAAGCAGGACTCGGTCATGACCACCTCCTCGGTGCTGGGCAGCTTCCACAACGAAACCGCCACCCGGACGGAATTCCTGAGCCTGATCGGGACATAAAGGGGCGTTTACCTTACCAGTAACGCTGGAATTCCCGAGTCGGCAAGGACTCGCTGAGTGGTGCAGCCAATGAACCAGCGCCGGATCCGGGTATGGGTATGTGCTCCCATGACAATCAGGCCGTTTTTTTCCTGTGCCAGGGTGTCCAGGATTGCTTCTCCCGCCTGACCCTTAAGGGTCATCACCTTGGGGCAGATCCCTTCCGCCTTGCAGGACTGCTCCGCTGTGGTGGCGATGGCCCGGGTCATTTCCGTGGTCATCTTGTCGGCCACCGTTACCACGGTCAGGGAGGCGTTCAGTGCCTTTGCCAGCATAATCGCCTGAGCCGTTACTTTTTCAGAGATAGGACTTCCGTCGCACGCTACCATGATGGATTTGACAGGAGCATACCGGCCCGGGGTGACCAGGCAGGATTTGGTGGCGAGTCGGGTGACACGGTCGGCGATTGACCCGATTAGCTCATGGCCGAACTGCTCATTTTCGCCACGCTGGCCAAGGATTATGAGGTCAGCGTTCGATTCCTGGCCAAGAATGACATGGAGAGGGTGCCCGACTTCAATGGTAAATGAGGCCTCCATTCCGGCGCTTTTCGCACGGTCCTGAAAGACTTTGCGAATGGCGTCGCCCTTGGCTTCCATCAGGTTTTTGAATTGGGGCCAGCCGGCGTAGTAGCCGGCGGCGCCCAGCGCGCCTGAGATGTCGGCCAGCAAGGGTCCCTCGATTACCCTGATGTCACTGACGTGCAGTCCCGCCAGTTCCGCTTTCAGGGTGGTTGCCATCAGGAATCCGTACTGGCATGCGACATCGCCATAGGGCGAACCATCTGTGCAGACAAGCAGTTTCTTGAACATAAGCCCCTCCTTGTTTCGCGCCGTTTTCTTCTGACTTCATGTTAGTCCTTTCCGGTTGAATGGCAAGTCTTGAACTCCGATAATCCAGGTCAAACCCATGATGGTGTCGCGTCTTCATTGCGTCTTCACGCTTGGCTTTAAGGGTGGGGTGGCGTAATGTTCCGGCTAGTTGACTGGAGCGGCGTGCTGGTTCAATAAACAAGGAGAGTGAACATGATGATCAAGCGTATTGTCCTGACGGTGTTGTCTCTGGTGATGGGGTTAGCCGCATGGGGTGGGGGGCCTGTGGCCCGATCGCCCGAGGATATCCGGAACGAGCCCGAACCCAAGGCGATGTTCCTGCGTCCCGCCGGTCTGTCGGTCGATCAGAAAACGCCTTTGTTGGTCTACTTGCACTGCAAGACCAGTTCCCCCATCGAAAGCGAGCCTGTGCTGGCTCCGCTGGTGGAGGCGTGGAAGTGCTCCCTGCTGATGCCCTGCGGCAGTACCAAGCTGGGTGTCAAGGAAGGGAATATTCCGGTCTATGATTGGAACGGCAATGTGGATGAGGAAACCATTGTCAAGGACATCAAGGATGCCAAGGGGGTCAACCCCAAAGCGGTTTTCCTGATCGGGTTTTCCGCGGGCGGATACATGGCCTATCAGGTGGCGTTGAAGCATCCTGAGCTTTTTACCGGAGTGATCATCCTGGACGCCGACATTCCCCGGAAGAACCTGGATGAGGCGAGCCTCAAGGCCCAGACCGTGAAAGTTCCGTTTTATCTGTCTCATGGCGACAAGGATTCCTACTTCCCGGCTAGCCGTGGGGCGCAGGCGATGGAGTATGTGAAAGCCGCAGGGTTCCCGGCAACGCTCGCGACGCATGAAGGCGGGCATGCCCTCCCGGATGATCTGTTCGGCGTCATCAAGAAAGGCGTTGACTGGATTGGCACCCAGGCCAAAGTTGAGGCCACGAAGTCGACATCGATCTATCTGCGCCCGGCGGGCCTGGACAAAAGCAAGAAAACGGCCTTGATTGTGTTCATGCATGGCTGGGGGAGTTCACCGGAGGAAGTCGAGCCGGTGTTTGCGCCGCTGGTGGAAAGCTGGAAATGTTCCGTGCTGTATCCCCGCGGCGGAAACAGGCTTGGTGTTTTCCCGAACGGGCGGGTAGCCTACAATTGGAACGGGGCTGATGATGTGGCGGATGTGCTCAAGGCCATCAAGGGGTTGGAAGGTGTGGATCAGGGGCGGATTTTTCTCACGGGCTTTTCTTCGGGGGCGGCAATGTGCTATCGCGTGGCCTTTCAGGAGCCCGGCCTGTTTGCCGGCGTGATTCCGTTCAGCGGGGGGATTCCCGGTGAATATCTGGCAGCCACCAATGGGTCCGCCCTTACACCGAAAGTGCCATTCTACATTGTCCAGGGCACGAAAGACGGCGCCGTCAATGCGTCCACCGCAACGACCGCCGAAAACTATCTTGCGAAGGTGGGGGTGCCGGTAAAGGTTCACACCTTTGACGGTGGACATTTCTTCCCTGAAAACGTCTTTGACGTCATGAAGGAAGCGATCGACTGGTTCGGCGCTCAACCGCGGAAATAACTTCCTGATTGCGCTTGTATGCTTCCCCAATGGATTATTGAGAAGAAACGGAATGGCGAGATCCTTCTGGAAAGTGATCTCGAACTCTTTATCGGCGGATATGTGCGTGGCGATATTCCCGATTACCAGATGTCCGCTCTGGCCATGGCGATCTATTTCCAGGGGATGACCCCGGATGAAATCGCCTGCCTGACCCGGGTGATGATGCATTCGGGGGATGTCGTTGACACCTCCGGGATCCGGCTACCCAAGGTGGACAAGCATTCCACCGGGGGGATTGGCGACAAGATTTCGATTCCCCTGGCGCCGCTAGTGGCGTCCTGCGGGGTAGCCGTTCCCATGATTTCGGGGCGGGGGATTGGAATCACCGGGGGGACGCTCGATAAACTGGAGTCCATTCCCGGGTACCGCACGGGCCTGTCC
>JBAXRC010000279.1:0-3899 GCA_037131415.1 bacterium
CCTCCCCCCCTCCCTCCCTCCTGACACCCGGATTATCGAGGCAAAGGGGTTGGCGGCGGCTCCCGGGTTTATTGATTTGCATGTCCATCTGCGGGAGCCCGGCAACGAAATAGCGGAAACCGTGGCGACCGGTTGCCTGTCGGCGGCCCGGGGCGGGTTCACCACCATCGTCGCCATGCCCAACACCAACCCGCCCCTCGATTCACCCGAACAGGTTGCGGAACTCGCGGCGCGCGCCCAAACCGCCGGCCTGATTCATGTCCTCCCCGCCCCCTGCATCACCAAGGGGCGGTCCGGACAGGAAGTCGCGGAACTGGCCGCACTGGCGGACGCCGGAGCGGCGGCCTTCACGGATGACGGCTGCACGGTCTCCAATGATGCCGTCATGGAGGCGGCCATGGCGGAGTCCGCACGCCTCAACCGGACCATCATGGATCATGCGCTCGATCCGAAACTGGCCGGACATGGCGTCATGCATGAGGGAATCCATTCCCGGAAACTCGGACTGGCGGGAATTCCCTCAGAGGCCGAAACCGTCACCGTGACCCGCGACATCCAGCTTTCCCGGAAAACCGGCTGCGCCATGCACATCCAGCATCTGTCGGCGGCAGGCTCCGTGGAGCTCATCCGCACCGCCCGGGCAAACGGACTCCGCGTCACCGCCGAACTCACGCCCCATCATCTCGCCCTGACCGATGCCGATGTCGACCCCGCCAGACCGGAATGCCACAAGATGAACCCGCCGGTCCGAAGCGAGTCCGACCGCGCGGCCCTCCTCAAGGGACTGCTGGATGGAACCATCTCCTGTTTCGCCACCGACCATGCCCCGCACACGGCCGCCAGCAAAAGCAAGGGCTTCACCGGCGCCCCGTTCGGCGTGGTGGGCCTCGAGACCGCCATTGGCGTCACCTATACCCTGCTGGTCAAGAAGGGCCTGATGAGCCTCCTGGACTGGGTGAGCCGCTGGACAACGGAACCGGCCCGGATCATCGGGCTACCCGGCCCGACCCTCGCCATCGGCGCCCCCGCCGACCTGGTGCTCCTGGACCTGGATTCGGAGTGGATCGTCAAGGCCGGCGATTTCGCCTCGAAGTCCCGCAATACCCCCTTCGAGGGCTGGCCCCTCACCGGCCGCGCCGTCATGACCTTCTGCGACGGGCGGCTTATCCATGATTTGAAATTTCATATCTCAAATCTCAAATCCCCTCAGAACATCGTTCTGATGGGCTTCATGGGCACGGGGAAAAGCACGGTCGGCAGGAAACTGGCGGCAAGGCTCGGAATGAAATTTCTGGATATGGACACCCTGATCGAGGAGCGGACAGGCAAGCCGATCCCCAGGATTTTCGCGGAGGACGGGGAACCGCATTTCCGGAATTTGGAACGGTCGCTGGTCCGGGAACTTTCGCGGAAGGCCGGCCTGGTCATCGCCTGCGGCGGCGGCGTGGTGATCAATCCCGATAATATCCGCGACTATGGCCGGACTGGCCTGGTGGTCTGCCTCACGGCCACTCCCGAGGTTATTTTAGAACGCACCTCCCGCGCCCGCAACCGCCCCCTGCTTGAGGAGCAGGACCGCATGAAGCGCATTCTGGACCTGCTGGAGCAACGCCGGAGCCTCTACGCCTCCATCCCGCACCAGGTGGACACCACCACCGCTTCCGCCAGCGAGGTCGCGGAAACAATCCGCACGCTGTTCCGCCCATGATCGCGTTGCGCCCCGCCTCCCCTGCTGATATTCCCCTGCTCCAGGAGCTGGCATATGCCATCTGGCACCAGGTGTTCACCACCATCATCACGCCGGACCAGACCGACCTGATGCTGGAAACAATGTATGACCCGGCAACGATCCGCAGGGAAATGGACCAGGGGTTCGTCTGGAAGGTCCTGGAGGAGGATCACGTGGCCATCGGCTACATCTCCTATTCCATGACGAGCCCCGCCGAGTGCAAGCTTCACAAGATCTACCTCCAGCCCGGCCACCACGGGAAGGGATTTGGCAAGCTGCTCATGAAGGACGCCATGGCCTATGCCCGCAGCCACGGCGCCCGCACGCTCGTCCTGAGGGTAAACCGGGCCAACGCAAAGGCCCTCCGCGCCTACCGCGCCTTCGGCTTCCGCGAGGCCGAACCGGTTGAGTGGGAATTCGCCCCGGGGTTCATCCTCCACGACTACAAGATGACACTCACGCTCTGACGGGAGGAGGGGTCAGGGTTCGGAGGTCAGGGGTCTGTTGAATAAGAGCTTGCTCTGACCGTTTCCGCTTGAGGGCGAGGCTTGCCGAGCCGTGTTAATTCGCGAGCATGGAAAGCGAATGATTAGACTTCAAGACAAGCGGTTCAATCGTCATGCACTCCTCCTGACCGCGGCTCGGCAAGCCTCGCCCTCCAGGCCCCTGAACCCTTTGCTCGAAAATACTCTTTCGAGCACCCTCTTACTGGAGGAGAGAAAGAACATGCCATGGGCATCGAAAAGTTGGTAGGGTAACCGGCATGACAACGGAGAAGCATTCCCAGATACGGCAGGAGCTCCGGCGTGATGTCGCGGAGCGGCAGGCGGGATACCGGATGCGGGCGCTCAAGCTGTTCCCGCATATCTGCGCGCGCTGCGCCCGTGAGTTCGAGGGCAAGCGACTCAAGGAACTCACCGTGCATCACAAGGATTTCAACCACGACAATAATCCGCAGGACGGCAGCAACTGGGAACTGCTTTGCATTTATTGCCATGATGACGAGCATGCGCCCGACAGCCTGCGCTCCATGGGCGACGGTCCGGTGCACGAGGACGTCAAGAAGGCCTGCCCGATCGTCAACCCGTTCGCGGGCCTGGATGGCCTGCTGGGGAAATAACCCGCCCGATTACACGAAGAGCAGGCACACGCCGCAGACGGCCACCACGGCGCCCAGCATGGCCCGGAGACTCACCCGCTCCTTGAATATGACGATGGAGAAGGGAATGATGATGACGGGACTGAGGGAGACAAACGTCTGGGCCAGGCCCGCGGGAATGATGGTGACCGCGTACATCAGCAGCGACACACCCAGGAACGGCCCCATGATGGCTCCCAGCACCATGATCCACATGGCGCGCCGGTCACGGAATCCGCGGAACACCTGTCCCTGTCGCCCCAGCAGCGGGATCAGCATCAGGAAACAGGCCAGCCCGCATATCAGCCGGATCTCCGTGGCGACGAAAGGCGAGGCCACATCACGGATGCCGACCTTCGACAAGACCGTGGCCAATCCCTGCGCCAGGGTCGCCAGGGCGGCATAGAGCCAGCCGCGCCACAAGATCCTGCCCGGCGTGGCGCCCGGCTTGCCGTCCTGGTCCGGAGATTCCAAAACCACCCACAGGATCCCGGACAAGGTGATGGCCATCCCGATCCAGTTCCATCTCGTAAGCTGCTCGCCAAGCAGGAGCCAGGCGAAAAAAACGGAAATGGGCGGCGCGAGGGAAAAAACCAGCAGCGCCAGGCGCGGACCGATGATCAGGAAGGACTGAAAAAAGAAGAGGTCGCACAGGAAGAATCCGACCATGCCCGAGGCGCCCAGCCAGAGCCAGGCATGCCACGAGGCCTGCGGAAGCGCCTCCCCCAGCACGATCCAGCCATACAGCATCAGCATCGGAAGCGCCAGGAGCAACCGGATGATATTGACCGCCAGGGATCCCACGCGCCTCCCCGCCGCCGTCCAGCACAGCGCGCTCACCGTCCAGCAGAACGCCGTCGCCAACGCCGCCATCTCGCCAACATGATTCAACATAGCCGGCGAGAGTCCCATTTTTTTCCGCACCTTTCAAGCTTGCCGCATGAAAAAAGAGCGCAAGACGATTCTGCAGGGGTTTATCTTAATCGTAATCATAATCTTAATCGTAATCCTCTGCCCCAGAAGGGATTAAGA
>JBAXRC010000280.1:0-3891 GCA_037131415.1 bacterium
CATGTTTTGTCGCGCTCTCGCCATGGATGCGGCCTTCCCCAGGGTGAGGATTTTCGGTGGTTATTTGATGCCGTACCGGGACCACGTTGCCAGCGGAGCTGTTCCCGTACTCAGCGGATGCTTCTGGCTTGTGAGGAAGGAAGCTCTGGACGGGGTGGGGATGCTTGACGAGGCTTTTTTCATGTACGGGGAAGACATGGACTGGTGCCGGCGGTTCTGGACGGCCGGCTGGCGGCTGGACTTTGTTCCCCGCGCGGAAGCAATTCACTACGGAGGCGCCAGCTCTGCCAGTGCACCAGTAAGGTTCTTCATTGAAAAGCAAAAGGCGGATCTTCTCTACTGGAAGAAGCACCATCGCTGGGCAGCTCAGCAGTGTTATTTCGCCATCGCGTGCTTGCACCATTTGCTGAGGGCTCTCAGTTATTCTGTGGTCGCGATGCGGAAAAGGCAGGAGTCCGGCGAGGCGGGTTTCAAGGTGAATCGCAGTGTGCAATGCCTGAAGTGGATGTTGTCACGGGAGACGCTTCGGTCCGTGATCCGGGGAACGGTGTAACCGTAGTGCTGTTTCATGCAAAATAATACCTATGTTTTGGTCAGTGCCTGCAGAAATGAGGGCGATTATGTTGACGGGCTGATCGATTGTATCGTTTCCCAGCGACTGCGTCCGGCCTGCTGGATTATTGTGGATGACGGGTCGACGGACGGGACTTATGAGCGTGCCGCCTCGCGGGTTCAAGATGTGCCTTTCCTCAAGGTGGTGAAGGCGTCGGGCTTTCATTCCCGTAGCTTCACTTCTCAGGTGTATGCGGCCCAGTATGGAGCCGAACTGCTGAAGGGCGAGCCGTTTGACTTCATTGGTTTTCTGGATGCCGATATCCGCCTGGGTGCGGGGTATTATGAAAAGGTGATTCAGGCACTCGAGAAGGATCCCCAATTGGGAATTGCCGGGGGCATCGTGATCGACACATATCCCGATCGGCGCGCGGGCAGCCGGAGGGGGAGCGAGGATCATCATGTTGCCGGCGGTGTCCAACTCTTCCGGAGGCAATGTTTTGAGCAGATTGGCGGTTATACCCCGATTGACGGTGGCGGGCAGGACACCATCGCCGAGGTGATGGCGATGATGAAGGGATGGCGCATCCGGACATTTCCGGAGATTGCGGTGGAACACCTGCGTCCGGGCGGTTTCTCCGGAGACACGGTGCTCGCTCACGGGATGAAGTGGGGGCGGAAATTCCGCCTGCTTGGCTATCATCCCTTGTACTATTTCGGGCAATGTGTCCGGCGTCTGGGGTGGCGTCCGTACGTGATCGGGAGCCTGTGCCAGTTGCTGGGCTTCATGGTTGCCGCCATGCATCATGAGCGGCGTCCTGTTTCTCCTGAATTCGTGTGTTTTTTGCGAAAAATCCAGATGCAGCGCCTGCGAAGCGTGTTGAGGGTGCCTGCGGGACCGGATCGGTGAGGGCATGGAAAACGAAGTCCAGGATGCGACCACTATTGTGTTTGCGGCGTGGCTCTTCCTCATGGCCATGGTCTACCTGTCGTGGCGCTTGCCGCGCCGGTTCGCGATGATGCCCTTGTTGATCACGACCTGCTATATGTCCATGGGGCAGATGATTGTGGTGGGCGGCCTGCATTTCCAGTTGTACCGGATTCTCATGATTGTGGGGTTGCTCCGCGTCTGGGTTCGTGGAGAGCAAAAAGGCGAGGGTTTTGGCGGGCTGGACAAGTTGTTTGTCGCCTGGGTGTTGGTCACCGTGCTTATCGGGACAGCGACCCAGCCCTCCCTTGACCGGTTTCTCAACCGGTCCGGGGAAGTTTACAATGCCGTGGGAACATACTTTCTCGTTCGTTGCTGGATCAGGAATCTTGACGATGTGGTCGCCGTGGTGCGCGTGGCCGGGTATATGATTGCTCCGCTGGCGCTTTCCATGATTGTTGAAAAGACAACGGGTCGGAATATATTTTCAGTCTTTGGCGGGGTTCCCGAGATCACCGAGGTGCGGGACGGGAAGCTGAGATGCCAGGGCGCGTTTCGACACCCCCTCCTGGCTGGCACCTATTTTGCAACGCTTTTCCCTCTGTTTGTGGGGCTCTGGTTCCAGCCGGGGCGCAGCCGGTGGCCGGCTGTCATGGGTGGGGGCAGTGCAATCGTGGCGACGGTCGCCTCCGGGTCAAGCGGTGCCTTTTTAACCCTCCTGGTGGCCGGGATCGGGTTCGCGCTGTGGCCGTTTCGGGACCGCATGCGATTGCTGAGATGGAGTATGCTTATTCTGCTCCTCCTGCTGGCGGCCTTCATGCAGGCGCCGGTGTGGTATCTGTTTACGAGGATCAGTGATGTGGCGGGAGGGTCGGGATGGTACCGGTCCTATCTGATTGATCAGGCGCTCGAGCACTGGAATGAATGGTGGTTGGTTGGTTCAACCTATACGGCTCATTGGGCACCGGGAGGGGAAGTTATGCCGGGGAACCCGGGCAACATGGATATCCTGAATCAGTTCGTGGCGGAAGGTCTGGGTGGTGGCGTCCTGAAACTCGGGCTTTTTGTGGCGATCATTGTGGCGGGGTTCAAGATTGTCGGGAGGATCACAGGACAGAAAGGACGTTATCCTTTCCCGCATGAGGTGTTTGTCTGGTCCATCGGCGTCTGCCTGGCGGCGCACTGCATCTCCTTCATGTCGGTCACGTATTTTGATCAAATTATTGTGATGTGGTACCTGCTGCTGGGGATACTTACCATGCTGGCCTGCACCTCTGCCCGTGAGGATTCTGTCTCGGGGAAGGGTGCCCCGCGGGACGCCGTGGATGAGTCGGTGTCGCTGAAATGTCCGTAGTGTGTAATACAGGAAACAGACAGGAAAGAAGAGGCGCTATGAAAACCAAGGGAAATTCTTTTTGGCGGCCACTCGTTGTCTCGATCGCGGTCATGGGGGCGGTCAATCCCGCTCAATCGGCCTATTGGTATGTCGATAACGCGGCGACGGGTGCGAATAATGGCGCCTCGTGGGCCAATGCTTGGACCTCGTTTTCGAAGGTGGTCTGGGGGACTTCCGGAGTCAAGGCGGGGGATACACTCTACATCAGCGGAGGGAAGACCTCCAAGACCTATACTGAAAAATGGACGGTTGGCGCCAGCGGGGCTTCAGGCTCTCCGATCACGATCACGGTAGACGGAGGAAACACGAATCACAACGGAGTGGTTGTGTTCGACATGAACGCCTGGGGAGACACGGGTAGCGGAACGGTGATCGGTGTTGCCAACCGGAGCTACATCGTAATCAGCGGCAATGTGAACGGGGATTGCCGTATCGCGATCAGTAATTTCAGGAACATCAATGACAACATTGCGGCGGCGGGGATTTCCGGGTATTCGACCGCCAATATGCTGATCGAGTATGTTTCCTTTACCAACGATAACAATCCCATCAACCTTGCGCTCTCAGCGGGATTTGAGATCAGGAACTGCGTTTTCGCAGGCGTGCGGGGGGATGCTGCCATCGGCGTTGCAGGTAGCACAGGTGGCTTCGATTCATCGCGGGTTCATCACAACACCTTCACGTTGTTGTATAATAACGCCCAGCCGCCCGGTGCGACCTATGCCTACGGGGGCCCCGACGGCGTTCAGTGTGGATCGGGGGTTTCCCTCTACAACAATCGCTTCACGGCACTGGCGACGAATGCCTTTTATACGTCGACACAGCACCCTGATTTAATTCAGGCTCAGGGGAATTACATAAAATTCTACAACAATGACATCATCAATATCGGTGATTCGGCCATCGACATCGACTGCTTCTCCAATCCCACGCCCCATGACTACTGGATCTATAATAACGTCTTCCGCATCGTGAGTACCGTGGACCTGTATCCGGAATACTTCCGCCTGTATAC
>JBAXRC010000281.1:0-3881 GCA_037131415.1 bacterium
AGCCTGTCCGGTGTCACGGCGATCAGGACACGTTGCCGCCCGGTCTTGATGGCGTAGGCAATGGCGGCCAGCCCGATCGCCAGGAATATGGAGAGGAACAGCAGGATGCCAAGCCCTTCATGGCTTTTTATGACGAGGACGGCCATGACGGTGGGAATGGCCGCAAAAATGGCGCCGAACACAAACAGGCCTGGTGCTGCCCCCCTGAACATGCCGGTTGGAGGAATGGTGATGGCATGCCCGTCCCCCTGCCGCTGGATTATGATTCTTGATTTGGCCGGCTGAGTGATGGCCTCATCGGCAACATCTTCGAGATCGAACCGGGGTTCAGCCCCCACGTTCAGGGTTTTGCGGAGCAGGCCGGCGATCCAGTTGATTTCCTCATTGCTCCGGCTGGACAGCACGCCGATTGTGGAGGCGTCGCCACGGCGCTCAATTTGCAGTTCCATGACCGGGACATCGTTGACAGTGACGTTGCTCGGCCCAATATGAATCGCGCTGATATCGGAGCGGGGAATCAGTTGTTCCTTGGTCCCGAAAAGCCCGATACGACGGAAGGCGAGCCTATCCTCCGCGACGGCAAGCATGAAGCGCTGTCGTGCGGAATTGATGCCTCCCAGCAGGACGGCGATGCCGATGGCCATGAAAAGTCCGAGAAATGCATAGGGCGCGATCTTGTGGGTTCCCTCCCCGGAGATGACGCCCATCAGCATCAAGAAGGGAAAGACGGCAAAGATGGCGCCGATGAGGATTAGGATTTTGGCGGCCCCCTTGAGCCCGGCAGGCGGAATGGAAATGGCCATGCCCTTGGGTTGTGGCAGAACGGTAATGTCCGTGTCGGCGGGGATGGCGTCTTCCTCCTTCCTCATGGGCTTGGCTGGGGACAGCGGGCCGGATGCGGCCGAGTGCCCCGGGGGTGGGGTGTCCGCTTCGTCAGGGACATCGTTCCTCTCATAGATGTCCTCGGTGTCGCTGTTGAAGACCTTCGGCGTGAACGAGGGGGCAATCCGCGATTGATCCAGCAGATGGGCCAGATTCTCGGTGATGGGGCGAAGCAGCAACATGGAGTAGCCCGCGCCGAACTTCATGCCCGGGCCACTCTCCTGGAGGAAATCGGCAGCACCCAGATCCCCGCCGGTATCCGGACTCATGCCGCGACCAATGGAGAGTGCAGAAAGGGTGGAGGTGGGTATTTTCCAGCTCCAGCGGAAGAAGCCGAAGTGTTCGATGTTTTTGACGTGGTTGCGGTTTACGACGATTTCTGCATAGATCCAGTTTTTCATGATCGCCAGTCCCAGCATGATCAGACCCAGCCCGATGAGGAGGCCGGGCAGCATGGCGAGTCCGAAGACGAGGGAAAATATCAAGCCAATGCCGTGGGATTGGAAGATGCCGTGCATGGTGCCGACCATCCAGGAGGAGGCGAAACCGCAGATTCCCAGCCCGAAAATGAGTGGAGCCAGTCCAATCCAGCGGTATTTTCCGAGTTTTCGCCGGGGCAGGATGAGACGGAAGGAGTCAACGCCATTCTGGATCAATTTGGTATCAGGTGGTAAGGCAGCCGGTGTCATGGTTTCAATTTCTCAATGTTGGAATCTGTTTCTTTATGATCATTTCCTCAGTCGAAGGTCACCTTTTCCGGCGGCGAGCTCGCGAGCCGTACGGGACAAGGTGTGGTGCGGTGTGTGTTTTGAATTCATATATGACGATGGGCAGGCACTTTGCAAACAGGCGAAAGTCGCCATCTGTTGAGAAGATGGCAAAGTCATGTCTCACAGCAACCGCGCAAATCAGAAAGTCAGTATTTGAACCTTGGATGCCTTTTGTTCGACACAAATTGAACATTTTAGCCGCCGTTACATAGTCCTCGGCATGAAGAGGAAAGTCGGGAAAGCAAGCCAAACGGGATTCCAGCAGATCAAACTGAGGCTGATCTCGAATGCCAGAGAGCAACTCCTGCCGAATGGGGCCGATCATTTCAGTCAAATGACCGGTAATCAGGCGCTTCAGTTCCTCCGCGTCAGGATTCTGCACATGAGTTGCCCGTCGCAAAGCGAGGGACCAAACGCTGGTGTCAACGAGTACTCTCATGCCTTTGCCCGTTGTCGCTTATAGTCGTATCCTGGGGTAAAATCAACCTTCCCGAACAGGTCCAGAATTCGCTCCTGTTGCAAATTGCGGATATAGTCGGATAGCGCCTGCGTCACCGCCGCCCTCTTTGTGTGGTGCCCCCCAAGCGCAACCGCCTGCTTAATCAATTTATCATCAAGCTGTAGATTTGTTGCCATACGATTTCCTCCACACACATAATCACACATCCGAATGTGTAGAATCAATCAATATTTATAAGGCCGAACGCTAGCCTTCACGCGCGGCGTACTCGACGTCGCGTGGGAGGCGTGGTTAGATCCATTTTTCAGGCAACCTTTTCGGAAAGTCGACCGGAAATGAATTTATGCAGAACGCTTGACATAAGTGTTTGATAGGGAAGCCCTTCGAGAACGGCCTTTTTTTGAATTAGAACCAAATCACTTTCGGATATCCGGATATTGACTCGCTTGTTCTTCTGAAAATGAGTCTTGGCATAGTCCCGATAACGCGCGATTTCACGCTTAACATTCGGAACAGACCTCAATTCGCCCCGTTCAAACGCATCAAGCAACTCCTTTTCGTCTTTCTCAAGTTTCATTTTGCCCCTCCCTCAGGTATTTCTTTGTGGCCTTGCGACTCGGAATGACCGTCCTCAATTGGATGTGGTCTTCCGATTCATCAAAAGGAACTAGATGGATATAGCCTTCACAATTGACCACGAAAATCCGTTGTCCAGGATATTTCGCCTGATTATTGTTGGGAACCACATCCACTAAACCACCGTTCATTATGAAGTACACGATTTCATCAAATGAAATGCCCCGTTCAGCAATCAACCAGGCATTCTTGGAATCGTCCCATATGAACGGCTTACGCATGCGTTATAATGTGCCATGTTGTGTGCCTTTTGGCAACATCGATTTCTTTCTTGATCCAATGGTCGCCTTCACTTTCGGCGCGTCAGCGACGTAAACTCCGAGGTGTGGTTGGCATGATCATAATCTCTTTTCCCGTTCATCCAAGAGGAACCGATCGACCTGCTGTTCTTCCCGCATCGCGTGAACGATGAATATGGTGTTCCCACTGACACGGTAAAAGACACGGCACGGGGGAATAACAATTTCACGATAAAGAGTCCCGGGTAATTTCCGAGGTCTTCTTCCCGAATTCAGGAAGCTCTCAAGACGTTCCACACTTTCAACCACTTTTCTCACCAGGCGGCCCGCCGCAGCAGGATTATCGAGCGCGATAAACCCTGCCAATGCATCGAGATCGTCTAGCGCGGGTTCAGTCCAAATCAGGTGAGCCACTGTGACAGTCTCCGTTTGGCTTCAGAGTGGGTCACCGTTCGCTGCTCCAGAATTGCGCGCTCCCCGCGCGCAATTCCTTCGAGAATCTTCATCCGATTCTGCATCATCTCATACCCAGACACATCCACCAGGTAAGCCGACGGGGTGCCATGTTCAGTGATCAGAACGGATCCACCCGATTCATGCAGATCGGCCAGTATTCGCGTAGCCTGCCGTTTTAACGTCGTCACGAGTTCGGTTTTCATAATGTGATACTATAGTGATACATTATTGCAGATCAAGATCATTATCAATTGTTGTGCGCCAGCGTTGCGGTTCTCCCTCGCCCCTTGGGGGAGAGGGTGCTTTCGAGTCAATCCCCGGTGAAGCCTCCTGATTATCCGGGAGAGGAGTCGGAACGTCTGTTCAACGGCATAGCTGATCCGGAAACCCCTCACCTAAATCCTCTCCCCCAAGGGGAGAGGAAGGATGGGAACACGG
>JBAXRC010000282.1:0-3876 GCA_037131415.1 bacterium
ACCGATACCCTGGACGCCGTTGTCGACCGGGTCAGGGAGGCAACCCGTAAAAAGGAAGATCCGTACTCCGCGGTGATCGTGGGGGTTGACACCCCCTGGGAAGTATCGCTCCTGAAAATGATGGTGGAACTCACCGGCAATTCCTACCTCAATAATGTCCGCGAAATGGAACGGCACCGGATGTTCGACCCCACCGGCGGAATCCGCCATGAGCTCGAGAACGACTTCCTCCTCGCCAGCCGCCAGCCCAGCCGCATCACTGAGCTGGGAAATAAGTTGCAGAAGGCAGGGCTTTTTTCGGAATATGAAGACCGTTTTTTCGCGCTGGTAAAATCAAAGCGCACGAGAACATCCTAGAGGATAGAAACCATGGCCATGACTCTGACTGAAAAAATTCTGGCACGCGCCGCAGGCAAGCGTGTCGTCGGCCCGGGCGACAATGTCTGGGTCGAGGTGGACATCCTGCTCACCCATGATGTGTGCGGTCCGGGCACGATCGGCGTTTTCGAGCGCGAGTTCGGTAAAAACGCCAAGGTCTGGGATCCCTCCAAGGTGGTCATCATCCCCGACCATTATATCTTTACCGCCGACCAGAAGGCCCACCGCAATGTGGACACCCTCCGGACTTTCGTGAAGGAACAGGGCCTGCCTCATTACTATGACCCGGGCACCCCCAACTACAAGGGCGTCTGCCATGTCGCCCTGCCCGAAGCCGGCCATGTCCGTCCCGGCGAAGTGATCTTCGGAACCGACTCCCACACCTGCACGCACGGGGCACTGGGCGCCTTCGCCACCGGCATCGGCAATACCGATGCGGGCTTCATCATGGGCACCGGAAAACTCCTGATCAAGGTACCCAAAACCATGCGCTTCATTGTCAACGGGACTGTCCCGCCCTATCTCATGGGCAAGGACATCATCCTGAAGATCATCGGCGACATCGGGTTTGACGGCGCCAGCTACTGCGCCATGGAGTTCGCCGGCGACGCCATCCGCCAGCTTTCCATCGAGGAACGGATGACCATCTGCAATATGGCCATCGAGGCGGGGGGCAAGAACGGCATCATCGCGCCTGATGAAAAAACATTCGAGTATGTGAAGGCCCGCACCACTAAGCCTTTAGGGGCCGTATACGGCGACGCCGGCGCCCCTGTGGACAGCGAGCGCACCTACGACGCCTCCACCCTGGAACCCTGCGTGGCGGAACCCCACGTGCCGAGCAACTATGCCCTGGCACGCGAACGGAGCAACGTCAAGCTGGACCGCGCCTATATCGGGTCCTGCACCGGCGGAAAAATAACCGATTTCCTGGCGGCCGCCCGTATTCTCAAGGGGCAGAAGGTGGCTATCCCGACATTCCTCGTGCCTGCAACGGTCGAGGTTGCCGATGCCATCATGCGCTCGGACATCGACGGCAAGTCCCTGATCGAGATCTTTGCCGAGGCTGGCTGCGAGGATATCGCGCCACCCTCCTGCGCCGCCTGTCTGGGTGGTCCTGCAGACACCTTCGGGCGCACCCATGGCAACGAGGTGGTTATCAGCACAACCAACCGGAATTTCCCGGGCCGGATGGGATCCAAGCAGTCACGCATCTATCTGGCATCCCCCCTGACCGTGGCCGCCTCGGCCATTCGGGGTCACATCACCGATCCTCGGGAATTCATGTAATCACCGGAGCACCATGAAAACAATACAAGGCATCGTTTACGTGGTTGGTGACGACATCGACACCGACCAGATCATACCGGCCCAGTACCTCAACCTGGTGCCCACCATTCCCGAGGAATACGCCAAGCTGGGCTCCTATGCCCTGTGTGGCCTGCCGGACGGGCATCCCCCGTTCGTCAAACCGGGCGAAATGAAATCCCACTACTCGATCATCATCGGGGGTCGCAACTTCGGGTGCGGATCATCACGGGAGCATGCCCCAGTCTGTCTTGGAGCCGCCGGCGTCAAGGCCGTCGTGGCTGAATCCTATGCGCGCATCTTTTTCCGGAACTGTGTCGCCACGGGTGAACTCTATCCGTTCGAGACCGCCATTCGTCTCTGCGATGTCTTCAAGACCGGCGATATGGCGGAAATCAACGTGGCCGGAGCACATCTGGTGAACCGGACCTCCGGCAAGACCTATGACATCAAAGAACTTGGCGCCGTGGCCCCGGTCGTGGAAGCCGGCGGCATCTTCGCCTACGCCCGCAAGTCAGGAATCATCAAGTAACCGATGCCTGCCCACGTCATAGCACTTGCCAACCAGAAAGGCGGGGTCGGTAAAACCACCACCGCCATCAATCTCGCCGCCAGTCTTGCGGAGCGCAAGCAGCGGGTACTGTTGATCGACCTGGATCCCCAGGCCAATGCCACCAGCGGGCTGGGTCTCCAGCCCCAGCCCGGGGGAAGCATCTATGAGGTCCTGCTCGGCCACCAGCCGATCGAGGGCAAGATTCTCCCCACGAAAGTGAGCAACCTCTCCGTGATTCCCTCCGAGGTTGATCTCGCTGGCGCGGAAATTGACATCGCCCGCATGGATCGCTACCTCCACCGTTTCAAGGAGGCTCTGGCTCCCCTGATGCACGACACCCGTTTCGACGTGATCCTGGTGGACTGCCCCCCTTCCCTCGGCATCCTCACCATGAACGCCCTGACTGCGGTCGATTCCGTGCTGATTCCTCTGCAGTGCGAGTACTATGCCCTTGAGGGCTTGAGCGTGATCACCCGCCTCATCAACCAGATCCGGGAGTCCGGCGCCAATCCCACACTCGAACTGGAGGGCATCGTCCTAACCATGTTCGATGCGCGGACTAATCTCGCCCAACAGGTCATGAACGAGGTTCGCACCCATTTCGGCGACAAGGTCTACAGTACCGCCATCCCCCGGAACATCCGTATCAGCGAAGCCCCCAGCCACGGTGTCCCTGTCATTGCCTACGACTCCAATTCCAGCGGTGCGGAGGCCTACCGGAGCCTGGCCAAGGAATTCATGAAACGGCGAAAAGCCGGAACCCCTCCCGCCCCCGCTCAGCCTCAGCCAGTCGCAACAGAAACCGTTCCACCGGAAGGAATCCCATGAAAATCAAGTGGACAGCGGAAAAGATCAGAGGACTGAAGG
Organism: bacterium; assembly: GCA_037131415.1. Lineage (GTDB taxonomy): Bacteria > Verrucomicrobiota > Kiritimatiellia > CAIKKV01 > CAITUY01 > JAABPW01. The sequence goes on from JBAXRC010000282.1 coordinate 3,107, forward strand.
GGCAGGGAAAAGTCGTTTGCCTGACCGCCTATGACTTCACCACCGCCCGGCATCTTGACGCCGCCGGCATCCACATGGCGCTCGTGGGGGACTCCCTGGCCAACACGGTACTGGGCTACCCCACCACCCTGCCCGTAACCATGGACCAGATGATCCACCATACGGCCGCCGTGTCACGGGGCATCACCAGCGCCATGGTCGTGGCTGACATGCCGTTCATGTCTTATCAGGTCTCCACGGAACTAGCCCTCGCCAATGCCGGGCGATTCCTCAAGGAAGCCGGAGCCGACGGGGTAAAGGTGGAGGGAGGCGCCTTCCGTGCCGAAATGATCTCACGCCTCGTACAGAACGGCATCCCCGTCCTGGGCCATATCGGCCTCACCCCGCAGAGCATTCGCCAGTTCGGCGGCTACAAGGTGCAGGGGAAGAAGAACGAAGACGCGGAACAGTTGATTGAAGATGCCCTGGCCCTTACGGAGGCCGGCGTATTTGCCATCGTGATTGAATGCGTTCCCGCCGCCCTGGGTGCAGCCATTACCCAATCCGTCCCGGTCCCCACGATCGGAATAGGTGCCGGGCCGCACTGCGATGGCCAGGTTTTGGTTTCACACGACCTCCTCGGCCTCACCTGCGGCCCCGTCCCGCGCTTCGCGAAACGCTACACCGATCTGGGCGACCAGATGGTCAAGGCCTTCCAGTCCTACCGGCAGGATGTCGAAAAAGGCACGTTCCCGGCCCAAGAAAACTGTTATTGATTGAAGGTGCCCCGC
>JBAXRC010000283.1:0-3867 GCA_037131415.1 bacterium
GTTGAAGCCGGAGCCACGCTGAAGCTGGGATCCGGTGTTTCCCATGACTATATCAACGACTCTGCCACCGTGATCATGGATGGGGCCGCTTCGGTCAATCTCGCCTTTTCGGGAACAGATACCGTTCAGGCTCTTTCGCTGGATGGAGGGGCGACCTTCCAGGCGTCAGGGACGTGGGGATCCTTGTCGTCGTCTGCCGCCCATAAGGACGCTCATTTTTCGGGTACCGGCCTGCTGAATGTGGTGCCGGATACAGTCACTGAGGTTGAGTCATCATCCAATCCCTCGACCTTCGGCAACTCCGTTTCGTTCACGGCCACTGTGGCGATTGCCTCAGCCGGGGTGGGGATACCCACTGGGGTAGTTCAGTTTAAGACCAATAGCGTGAACTTTGGCAGTGCGGTGACCTTGACGGGCGGGGTTTCCGTCAGCGGTATGTTGCCGCAGGCCTTGCCGGTCGGCGCGTATGAAGTCACGGCCGTCTATAATTCCGGCGGAAGTTTCAATGCGAGTACGGGTAGCCTGTCGGGCGGACAGATCGTGTATCCGGTTCCGCTTTCCGCCGGGGTAATTCATATACCCCGGTTTGAAGGCGAGGTTATCGGCGTGGCCCAGCCGGCGTGGCCCAGTCAGGCTTATTTTATCAATGGTACCAACAATAACCAGTATGCCAAGTGGTTCATTGAAGCTGGCGCCGGGGTTGCGCGCTCTACGGCCGCGGTGGCGCGGCCGGGAACAAACGCCATGGGAGGGAGTTCTACTTATCTTCAGGCCTTGCGGGTTTACTACTTCCCCGTGCTCTCCAATACCCAGTACTCAATCAGCTTTTACTACAAGGCCATTGGTCCCGGATTTTCCGGGCTGTCGGGTGGGGGTGCCAGCGAGATGCAGCTGCAGGTGCTTGAATCCCCGAACTTTGAGGGTGGCGCATGGCTATCTACGGACGGAACCAGTTTCAGGACCGCCGCGTCAAACTGGGCGAATGCGTGTTACACCTTCAGCACCAGGGCGGGCACCCGTTCGGTGTGTTTGAAGTTCGGAATGCTTTTCGGTGATGGAAACCGGACGAACCCGGTTGACGCATTCTATTTGGACGATGATTGGGACAACCCTCTTTCTGTGGGCACCATGATTCAGGTGCAATAAAACTCCGGGAACAAGTAATTTCAGGCGTCTCTGAATGATGTTGACTTGAAACGCGTTTATCGGCAAGGTGTGCGCCCGTGAGTCCGGATACGCCGGATGCGATCAACGTCAGAGAGGGAAGGTTTTTATGGCGGGAAAAGGTGGAAATAGTCGTAGGGATAGGCCGGTCAAGGGCACGTCCGACAAGAAACGTCGTGAGAAGGTTCAGCGCAAGCGCCTCGTCGGGCTCGGTGTGTCTGAGGAGAAGGTCAGCAACATGAGCACTCTTGAAGTCCGCATGATGCTGAAGCGGCCTGCCAAGATCACGAAATAGCCTTGCTGAAGATTGCTGTTGCGGGAATTTCGAGGGATGAACCCATCCCTTGAAATTCCCGCAATGTTTTCCGGGGAGACGCTTCGTTTTTTCGGTGTCTCTTCGGGGCTGCTGTGGTAGATTTCCTCCTGAAATACCATGAAAGTACTATGCGTTCTCAATCCTAGTGCGGCTGGAGGAGATGCGTTACGGTTGTGGCCGGAGGTGGCGGATCTCCTGAAACAACAGGGGGTTGATTTTGACTTGTTGTCGTGCGGCAAGGGCTTGTCCCTTAAGGACCAGGTTCGCGCCCGACTGGAGACCGCCGGATCCGGGGCCTATGACGTGGTGGCCGGGGTTGGCGGCGACGGAACCCATGCGGGGCTGATCAACGGGCTGATGCAGTACCGTTTCGGGAAGGGCTCCGGGCCGCTTCCGAAATATGCGTTTATCCCGCTGGGAACCGGTAATGATATCGCCAAGTCGCTGGGCATCCGGGTTCGTGACGAGTTCTCCACCCGTGACCTGCGGCGGGCCGTATCCGCCATCATGCACGGGGCGGACTACTGTCTCGATCTCGGGCTGGTTGACGGCGTATATTTTGCCGATGCCCTCACGGTCGGATTGGACTCCCGCATCCTGAAGGAACGGAACATAAGCAAGCGGGCGATGGAGCGGATTCCCTTGTTGAAATTCCTGGCGCGGGGGCGGTTCCTCTACACCGTGTCCTGGGGTGCCCGTTTTCTTCAGCAGATGCCCGTGGCGGGTGAGATCGTTGTCGACGGGGTGTCCTGGTATAAGGGGGAGCTCATCAATGTGGTGGTCAACAACACCCGGATCTACGCGGGGGACTTCGATTTCAGCCAGAATGCCTACCCGGATGACGGGCTGATGGATGTGGTGGTGTTCAACGCGCATGCGGATTATCTGACCCGCTATGTCCTGGCCATCCGCCACAATCCGGATAAGATCCGTGACCTGTCGGCGGAATTGCACCGGCGATCCATGCAGGTTCAGGGGCGTGAGATTGAGATCCGGATGGGGCGGCCCGAGCCGGCCCAGATGGATGGGGAGGAGTTCCCTGAGAATACAGTGTTCAAGGTGAGCGTGAAGCCGCGTGCGCTTCCGATCAGGATCCCGGCCGAGCCGGTGTGATGAGCGAGGAGACGAGTATGTCATTCAAGTATATGGAGCGGATCCCGACGGTGGGGGAGATTCTGGAGTCCCTTCCCATGCCGGCCGGACTGGCCGTTATCAAGGCGAAGCGGGATGAGGCCATCGCGCGGGTGTTCACGGGAGAATCCGATAAGTTCATTGTCATTATCGGACCCTGTTCTGCGCATGATGAGAGCGCGGTGTGCGACTACATCGAGCGGCTGGCCAGGGTCCAGGAAAAGGTGGCCGACAAGCTGATCCTGATTCCCCGGATCTACACCAACAAGCCCCGCACCACCGGCGAGGGCTACAAGGGGATGGCGCACCAGCCGGATCCCAACCGCAAGCCGGACGTGGCCGAGGGGATCCGCGCCATCCGCCGGATGCACATCCGCTCCCTGCAGGCCACCCATATGCCTGCGGCCGATGAAATGCTCTATCCGGACAATTACTCCTATCTTGAGGATCTCCTGAGTTATGTGGCCGTGGGGGCACGGTCGGTCGAGAATCAGCAGCACCGCCTGGTTTGCAGCGGGCTTGCCGTTCCGGTCGGCATGAAGAACCCCACCAGCGGCGATATCGAGGTGATGCTCAATTCCATCCGGGCCTCCCAGATTTCCCACACCTTTTCCTACAACGGCTGGGTGGTTGAGACGAAGGGAAACCCGCTGGCCCATTCCGTGCTGCGGGGGTCGGTTGATAAATACGGGGTGAACCACCCGAATTATCACTTCGAGGACATCGCCCGGCTGTCGCATGAATATCTCAAGCGGGGGCTTCTCAATCCCGCCGTGATCGTGGATGCCAACCATTGCAATTCCGGCAAGATGCACCGCGAACAGCCCCGGATTGTCACCGAGGTCCTGGATAACCGCCATCATTCCGGCCTGATCCGGAAACTCGTGAAGGGCGTTATGGTGGAGAGTTTTATCGAGGAAGGCGCCCAGTCCGCCGGTGAGAACGTCTACGGAAAGTCCATCACCGATCCCTGCCTCGGCTGGGAGGATTCCGAAGCCTTGCTCTACGCCATTGCGGAGAACTGCTGAATGAAAGTCTGTGTTCTGGGGAGCGGGAGCGGGGGTAACTGTACCTACGTGGCGTCGGGCCAGACGGCGATCCTGGTGGATGCCGGGTTGAGCGGGCGGGCGACGGGTCAGCGGTTGGCCGAGTGCGGGGCATCCCTGGATGCCGTTCAGGCCATTTGCGTGACGCATGAGCACAGTGACCATACCTCCGGGTTGGCGGTGTTGAACCGCGGCGGCCAGATCAAGCTC
>JBAXRC010000284.1:0-3856 GCA_037131415.1 bacterium
CCAATGTCCGGGATCCCCGGAACAACATGACACTCGACAATTCCACCAATCGCACGGCCTGCTATTCCTGTCATCCCGGCTCAATAACCCGCTGCCTGCGCGGCGCCATGGGGAAATCCGTGGCTGCGGACGGATCCATGGCCATGCAATGCCAAAGCTGTCATGGCGGAATGAGCATGGTGGGATCCACCAACCGCGTGGGCTGGGTCATGGAACCCAACTGCCAGGGTTGCCATACCGGCACGGCCCTGTCCAACTCGGGACAAATCCGCTACCAATCGGTGTTCTCAAATGGCGTTATGCGTGTCCCGGCAAACACGGTTTTCGCGACCAACCCGGACACTCCGGCGCCGGGTTACTCCCTCTACAGGTTCTCGCGCGGGCATGGCGGACTGGCCTGCTCGGCCTGTCACGGTTCAACCCATGCCGAGTTTCCAACGTCGTTCAGGAATGACAACATCCAGTCGATCACCATCCAGGGGCACGAGGGGATGCTGTCAGAATGCACAGCCTGCCACTTCACCTCACCCGCCACAGTCACGGGAGGCCCCCACGGAATGCACCCGATTGGATCCCCGTGGGTCACCGCCCATCAGACCAACTCGAATTCTTCCTGCCGATCCTGTCACGGAGTGTCCTATAACGGCACCGAGCTCTCCCGTTCCCAGATGAACCGGACCCTGCGGAGCGTGTCATTCTGGCGAGGGCGAACGATAGGATGCTATGACTGCCATAATGGTCCCGCGGGCAATGATGCCGGCGCCGCGCCTGCCGCCCCTTCGGTAACCAACATCTCCGCTTCCACCTACGCCGGAATACCCGTGTCAATCGCCCTCAAGGGGAGCACGTCCACGTTTCGCATTGTGAGCCAGCCAGCGCATGGGAACGCAGGGTTGGCAGGATCCACCGCCACTTATTTCCCGGGGCTCTCCTTCTCCGGAACCGACCAGTTTACCTATGCCTGCAGTTCCGCCTACCGTGATTCGAACCTGGCCACTGGGACCGTAACAGTTACCGCCCTGTTCAGCACGAGCGACGGAATCCCCGACTGGTGGCGTCAATATTATTTCGATGGAGACGGCATGACCACCAATGACCAGTCCTGCGCCACCGCGGATCCCGATGGTGACGGCCTGAACAACCTGTCGGAGTTTGTGGCGGGAAGCAACCCGCTTGATGACCGTTCAGTCGTCAAGATCCTTTCGGTGGACACGACCGGAAACGTCGTGAACGTGCAATTCACCACCGAACTGGGACAGTCCTTCGCACTGGAAAGGTCCTGGGATATCCTCGCAGGTGGATGGACTACCATCAGCAGCAACCTGTGGGGACGCGTGGACACCACGATGGCAGGCGACTCCCAGACCAACAAGCCCGCCAAGGCGTTTTACAGGATCCGCATCCTGCCTTACACGCGTTGGTAGGGCCTTCGACGTCTATACCGCCTTGACCAGGCAGTAATTCTTCTTGCCGGCGCGGAGGACCATGACGCGACCGTCAATCAGCATGTCACCGCTGATACGGGCCGCGGGATCCGCGATCCGGACATTGTTCACATAGAATCCGCCTTCCGTCACAAGCCGGCGGGCCTCGCCCTTGCTCTTGCACAGGCCCGCGGCGGTCGCCACATCGAGCAACCCGGCGTCCCGCACGGAATCCAGCGGCAACTCGCGCGAGGGAACATTGGCAAAAACCTTCATGAGGTCATCGGCCTTCATCCCGTCCATCGAGCCGCCGAAGAGCACCTCACTGGCCCGCAGGGCAACCGACAGGCCGACAGGGCCATGGATGGTCCGGGTCATCTCTTCGGCCAGCACCTTCTGCGCGAGCCGCTTCCCGGGATCCGCTGCCAGTTCCGCGGCAATCTCCCCGATCTTGTCGAGGGGAAGGAAGGTGAAGATCTTCAGGAACCGGATGACATCCACATCCTCGGTGCGGACAAAGAATTGATAGAAGTCGTAATACGATGTGCGGTTGTGGTCAAGATACACGGCATTCCCGGCCGTCTTACCGAACTTCTGGCCGCTGTTGTCGCAAATGATCGGAAAGGTCATGCCGAATGCCTCGCCCCCGCGCAACTTGCGGATCAGATCCACCCCGGCCGTGATGTTGCCCCACTGGTCCGATCCACCGATCTGGATCCGGCAGCCCTCGTTATCCCAGAGATGCAGGAAATCATAGGCCTGGATCAGCTGGTAGCTGAACTCGCAGTAACTCATGCCCGCTTCGCTCTCCATGCGGGCCCGGACGCTTTCCTTGCCGAGCATGGCGCCCATCCGGAAATACTTCCCTACATCACGGAGAAAATCGATATAGCTGAACCGCTGCATCCAGTCGTTGTTGTTTACGATCTTGGCCGGAGCGGTCTTGCTGTCGAAATCCAGGAAACGAGACAGGTTTTCCTTCACCCCCGCCAGATTGCGTTCCACCTCGTCCGCCGTGAGCAGGTTGCGTTCGGCGGATTTGCCCGAAGGATCGCCGATCATTCCCGTGGCGCCGCCGGCAAGGGCGATGACCGGATGACCAGCCCGCTGGAAATGGGCCAGGCCCATGATGGTGACAAAATTCCCGACTTGGAGACTGCTGGAGGTGGGATCGAACCCGGCATACACCGGCACCCCGCCCTGCTTCAGCACATCCGGACTGGTCACGTTGTCGAACAACCCGCGCTCTTTTAGAATATCAATTGCATGTGCCATGAGAGGTGTCCTTCAAAAAAACGAGGCGCCCCGTTGGTATTCCGGCGCGCCTCGTCACGTTAGCTATGACAAGCCTGTTACCTGTCCTTGCCGCCGGATTTGTCACCTGGATGCCATTCCTCATCCCGGGCACCGAACGCGGCGTCAAAGGCGCCTGCCAGATCAACGAGATCCTCACCCGGGCGAAGCCCTTCGAGCATCTCGTCTTTCACGACAAACTCCTCATCCGGAACGCTGGCCGCCTTGATGCTCAGACCGATCTTGCGATCCATCTGGTCAATGCGGACGATGCGGGCCTGGACTTCCTGGCCGACCTTGAGCACATCCTTGACCTTCTCGACGCGGTCATCGCTGATCTGCGAGATGTGGACGAGGCCGTCAATACCTTCCTCGATCTCGACGAAGGCGCCGAACGAGGCAAGCTTGGTGACCTTGCCCTTGACCATCTGGCCGATCTTAAGGCGGGCCGCGATCGTGGACCACGGATCCTCCTGGGCCTGCTTCAGGCCGAGGCTGATGCGCTGGTTGTCAGGATCCACCTCGAGCACGACGGCGGAAACCTCGTCACCCTTCTTGAGGAGCTCGGACGGATGGTTGACCTTGCGGGTCCAGGACATGTCGGAGACATGCACCATGCCGTCGATTCCCTCTTCCAGCTCCACGAAGGCGCCGTAGGAAGTGAGGTTGCGGACCTTGCCTGAAACGCGCGCCCCGATCGGGTAACGCATCCGGACGCCATCCCACGGGTTCTCCTCGGTCTGACGGATACCCAGGGCGATCTTCTGCTCTTCCTTGTTGACGTTGAGCACCACGACGTCCACTTCCTGGCCGACAGCCAGGACATCGGACGCACGGGCAATACGCTTGGTCCAGGAGATCTCGGAGACATGCACCAGGCCCTCGACGCCCTGTTCGATCTCGACGAACGCGCCGTAGGGAACCAGGTTGACGACCTTGCCGCGCAGGCGGCTGCCGACCGGGTACTTCGCCCCGATATTGTCCCAGGGATTCGAGCTGCGCTGCTTGAGCCCAAGCGAAACACGCTCCTTCTCCATGTTGACATCCAGAATCACGACCTCAAGCTCGTCGCCCACCTTGACCATCTCGGACGGATGATTGATGCGGCCCCAGCTCATGTCAGTGATGTGCAACAAGCC
>JBAXRC010000285.1:0-3852 GCA_037131415.1 bacterium
TTCCCGTGTTGCCTGTTATCAGGATCGGCTTGTCTCCTATGGGACGCCAGTGGTTGGACTTTTAATCTGCATCACGTAATCAGGAATGTAAGAAATTTGAACAAAAGGCCACAAAGATCGCAAAGGGGAAATTTTGTTCCCAGCCTCCGGCGGAAAAACATTTCTCTTCCTTCGCGGTCTTTGCGGGCTTCTGTTCAAATTTCCTTCTTTGAGTTTCAGGAAAACCCGACAGTTCTGCCATGCGCCCGCATCCCAGCTTCATGGGTTTCCCTCCCTTGTGTCCCGCATCCAATATGCTAGAGTTGCGCCCATGAAACCATTCAACACCATCGGTTTGATCCTGGCCCTCGGCTTCATCGGACTTGCAAACACCGCCGCTTCCGCGGAAGACGCAGCCGCTTCCAAAACATTCCGGGAAACAAATCTGGCCCGGGCAAAAGGGCTCGACACCAACCGTCAACGTGACTTCGGAAACCAGACGAACTTCTTCCTGCGTCCCGGACTCATCGCGGACCGCACCAACCGGACTGTCCGCGTATCCGCCGAATCCATTGCCCTGCACAAGGGTGACCCGGTGGAATTCCAACTCATTACGACCGGCAGCGGCAAGGATTATGAAGCCCAGGCTGTGGCTTTCGCCTCGGCCGCCGACATCCATCAGGCCCTCGAATTCATCGGACTGAAACCCGGCCAGTGCATCAACCCCGCCGCCCTGCGCTTCTGGCCCAAGGGGGACCGCATCCGCATGACGTTCCGGTATGCCCACCCGGCCAGCCTGTTCCATGAAGTCCTGGCCGAACAATTGGTCATCGATACCCGGACAGGCAAGACCTTGCCGGAGACCGGTTTCGTTTTCACCGGATCCGAACGCGTGCCGGCCGCCGGGAACGGCACGGGAAGCGTCTACTCCGCCGACGCCTTCAGCCCCGGCAGCATTGCATCACTCTACAACGATCCCTCCACCGTGCTGGATGTTCCGCGCCGGGCCTCCCAGAACGAGGTCTATACCTATCAGGTCCCCAATCCGGACCTGAGCCTGCCTCCCCGCGCCCTGATCGAAATCCTGCTGGAGCCCTTCTACCGAGATAACACGCCGCATCGATTCGATTACACCCTCTCCGTCGCACCGGGGAAGGAGGCAGAACTCGTCTACTCGCTCAATGACGTTGCAGGGAATACCGTCAACACGAACTGCACCATGAACGGACTCCTGGCGACGTTCGGCCGCCTCACGTCACCCGACCGTGATGTTTTCGTTGTCTTCCGTCCCGATGACGCCCTTACCCTGAAGCCCATGCCGTCACTGGCACAGGTATTGAGTTCTCTCGACACGGAACGCGGGATCCGGCTGGAAGCCCCGCCGGAAGGCCACCTCTACTTCAAGGCCTTCCTCCCCAACCAATCCTTCCGCCGCCGTGAAGACCGTCCCGCCGCCGCCGCCGAGTTGTATCTCTCACCCCACGGAACGGCCATAACCGGAAACCTTGTTTTCGTGGAAACGGTCTGGAAAGGCGATGATACTCCGGCCACATTCACGGAAACCCGCACCCCTGTTCCCTCGCCAGACAAGCTCGCGGCAGCGCTGGCCGCCCAGGAATTCCCGCCGTCAGTCATGCTGATTTTCGCGCCGGAATCACTTTCTTATGGAGCGCTGCGGATCTTTGTCGCCCCGCTCCTGAAACGACACATGATCCTCTATGTCTTCCGGCAGGACTGACGGCCTCACCGCAGCGACAACGAGGCCATGGCGGTGGAGTAGATGCGGCCACCGGTGGAGGCCCAGCGATCATCGGGGTTCCAACTTCCGGCATCGGCACCCTGCCTGACCTGGTGCGCCAGTAGGGCGTGGCGAAGCGAGGAAAGATCCTGACGGGCTGTCGTCTCGTCCATTTTCTTCAAGGCGGCGGCCAGGAAGTAACGGCGGTAATAATCCATGTCCGGCCCCGGGCTGGCCGCCAGTCGCTGCATCTGTGCCTTGATCGCCTGCCGCCTGCCGGGGGAAACCAATCCAATATGGGCGGGATCCAACAGGCTCATCGCACCCATCGCCGTGAGAGTCTGGGAGGCGCCACCGGGTGTATCGCCACGCGCCTGATAACCGAAGGAACCGTCATCCGCCGCCACTCCCGCCATCCAGCGGAGCCCGCGTTCAATAGCGGGTCGGAGCTGACCCCGGTCCTGCAGCGAAGCCAGCCGCAGTGCCTCGACTTGCCAAAGCGTGATGGACAGGTTGGAGGCCGGATGGGCTTCATTCTGATAGCCCCACCCGCCATCCCTGTATTGATTGGCGCAAATCACCGATATCGCCCGATCAAGGGCGATCCGGAGGGCTTCATCCTTGCGGACCCCATACGCCTTCGCCAGGGCCAGAGTGGCAATGCCCTGATTATAGGGTGAACCGGAGAAGGATGCCCCGATCTGACCGTCCGCCTGCTGGCAGCGGAGAAGGTACGCGATCGCACTTTCTACCGCCCTGTTGATCTCCTCGGTGGACCGCGACCTCCGGGCGCGGTTTAAGCTGTCTGGGAGCTTATCGAGCCACTGACGCCGCCCGGAGGTCGGCGTCCACCTTTCGGATTCATCCAGCAGCGTCATCAGGGACAGTCCGGTCAAGGCCACCTCAAAATGCTTGTCACCACCCCAGCGGGCCGTACTCCAGGATCCATCGGGCTCCTGGGTCTGGCAAAGCCAGGCAATGGCCTGGGTCCCGGGATCAGCCGGCTTTTCCCCCGTCATCCACAACCCACCCAACAGCAGCGCCACAGCCGCCGCGGCGGCCAAGGGGATTACAAATTGCCGGAAGGGTGTCCTTTCCGTCCTGCCGAGCCTCACCTTCGCCAGAATCTCCGGCGCGAGGTCATGCGAGACTTTCACAGGGGCAACGCTCTTCAGCCTTGCCATGACCTTCTCGTCATAGCCTTGTGGTCCGGATTCTGGATTCCTATTCTTCAAAACTCCTCCTCAATTCCTGAATGGCCATATTCATCCGCGACTTCACTGTTCCAAGGGGGATTCCCAGAACCTCCGCCACCTCCTGGTACTGAAGCCCCTGATACACGTTCAGCACAATCACTTCGCGCAACTTCGGTGACAACCCGGCCAGCGCCTCCTTCACATCAAGCCCGAAGGCGGGCGCTGGCTGGCTGGCCCCCCAATCGATCTCCGCATCCGTCTTGAGGCTCCCGTGCAGCCGGTCGCGCCGCATGGCCTTTCGCCCCAGATCGGCCCACACATGCCGGGCCACCACATAGAGATACGTCGTGAACTTGGCCGTCGGCCGGTAACGTGACCGCGCCTTGTATAGCCGCACGAACGTCTCCTGCACCAGATCCTCGGCATCACTATAAGCGCCCATGCGGGTGAAAAAGTTCAGCAGCCCGCTCTGGTGCCGGTGGATCAGCTCCGTGAAGGCCGTCTCGGAGCCGGAAACCACCTCCAGCATGAGCCCGATATCGGGATTTTCAGGAATTTCAGGATGATCGGATTCCGGCATGAGGGGATTAGATAGAGAGAGAAAGGCAGGAATGCAACGGAAAAATGAGGAAGAGTTTAACCGCAGATGAACGCGGAGAACGCGGACGAGGAGAACGCCGCATCCAGCGCGGTATGGGCGCAGCCCTGTTCAACTTTCCGCCGCTTATCCGCGTCTTCTGCGTTCATCTGCGGTTTGCCTTCTTCCGGACGGCAGGGTGCTCTTGAGTGAAGGGGATAGCCCTGAATATAAATTCCACTGAACTTTTATCAGGGTCCGGACGTTTATCCGTCTAAACAGTTACAGGGAGATTTCATGAAGCCTTGCATCGAGGGATTGACACTATCGGTTGTTGCAACAAGCCTTGTCCTCACGGTGGG
>JBAXRC010000286.1:0-3830 GCA_037131415.1 bacterium
CTGTGATACGAAACACGCCTATCCGCAGGGGCGTGTGACCTCCATTGCCTCGGTAGCGGCCCGGTTTGCCAGGGGAACAGCCGCCCTTGCCGAGATTACCGGGGGCGAGCCGCTTGCCCAGCCCGGATTCCGTGCTCTGGCCAGGAGTCTTCTCGATGCAGGCGGGGGACGCCCGGTGCTGGTTGAAACCAATGGCAGTCTTGACCTCTCCCTGATTCCGGACCGGGCCATCGCCATCATGGATATCAAATGTCCGGGGAGCGGTGAATCCGCCGCCATGGATATGGAAAACCTGAAGCGCCTGCGGCCCCATGATGAGGTCAAGTTTGTGATTGCCGACCGCAAGGATTTCACCTGGGCGAGGGGGGTGGTCAGGAAATATAGCCTCACGGAGTGTTGCCATGCCGTCCTGTTCAGTCCGGTGTCGGAAAGCCTTTCGGCCGGGAAGCTGGCCTCATGGGTGCTGGATTCCGGTCTTCCGGTCCGGGTCCAGGTTCAGTTGCACAAGGTGCTGAAGGTAAAATGAAGACCATTGAAAAAGCCGTAGTTCTGTTGTCCGGTGGGCTTGATTCCACGACCCTGCTTCATTACATCACCCGGAAACTGGGCGTCCGCGAGGTGTATGCGCTATCCTTCCTGTACGGACAGAAGCACCAGCGTGAGCTGGACGAGGCGGCGTGGCAGGCGAAGGCGGCGGGGGTGAAGGCGCACGATCTGGTGGACATGGGGTTCTTCGGGGCACTGACACCGGGTTCATCGGCATTGACGGATGCCGCCGTGGCGGTGCCGAAGCTGGCGGATCTGGATGAGGCGACGTTGTCGCAGCCGCCCACCTATGTGCCGAACCGGAATATGATGCTGTTATCCGTGGCGGCCGCCTATGCCGAATCGCGCGGGATCCGCGACATCTTCTACGGGGCCCAGACACAGGATGCCTACGGGTATTGGGATTGCACCCCGGAGTTCGTGAACCGGATCAATGCCCTCCTGGCGCTTAATCACCGTCCGCCCGTCCAGGTTCATGCCCCGTTTTCGAGACTGCGCAAGGCAGATGAGCTCAAACTGGGTCTGGAACTGGGCGTGGACTATGCGCATACCTGGACCTGCTACCGCGGCGGGGACAAGCCCTGCGGCGAATGCCCCTCCTGCGTGGAACGCGCCACGGCGTTCAGGGAGATCGGATTGGCGGATCCATTGTGCTGAGGAGAAAGGCCCCTTGTTCTTAAACCAAGGAGAATCCCAATGAGAAACGCTTATCTTCTGATCAGTACCCTTATGGCCGTTAGCGTCATCCCCTTTGGCGCCAAAGCCCTTCCTTCATGGGTAACGGGACACACGGAATACCATGTTTCGGTCCGGGGAAATGATGACAACAAGGGCTCCGGGACAAAGCCCTTCAAAACGGTCTCGGCGGCAGCGCTGAAAGCCCAGCCGGGAGACACGATTACGGTTCATGAAGGCACTTACCGGGAACACGTCTCCCCGCTCCGGGGCGGCACATCCGACAAGAACCGCATCACCTATCAGGCTGCAGCGGGCGAGAAAGTCATCATCACCGGCTCTGAACCCGTCAAGCAGTGGGAAAAGGCTGGCGGCGACACCTGGAAGACCACCCTCCCCAACACCTTCTTCGGCCCCTTCAACCCCTATAGCGACCTGATCCGTGGTGACTGGTTCGATCCCTGCGGACGCCAGCACCACACCGGTTGCGTGTATCTGGACGGAAACTGGATGATCGAGGCACGAACCCTTGACGAGGTGCTGAAACCGGCCGCCGGAACACCCCTTTGGTTCGGCCAGGTGGACAAGGACACCACCACGATCTGGGCTCAGTTCAAGGACATCAATCCAAACGGGGCTAACGTCGAGATCAACGTCCGGCAAACCGTTTTCTATCCTGCAAAGACCAACATCAACTTTATCACCGTGCGCGGGTTCACGATGGAGAATGCCGCCGTCAACTGGGCGCCGCCCTCCGCCGAACAAAAGGGCGTGATCGGCACGCATTGGAGCAAGGGCTGGATTATCGAGAACAACACCGTCCGCAATGCCAAATGCTCCGGCATCGCCCTCGGGAAATATGGTGACGAATTCGACAACACCAACGCTGCAGGTGCCGCCAACCCCTACACCGACTGCGTCCGGCGCGCCTTGTCAAACGGCTGGAACAAGGCCACCGTCGGCAGTCACCTGGTCCGCAACAACCACATCTACAATTGTGAGCAGGCTGGCATCGTTGGCAGCATGGGCTGCGCGTTCAGCACTGTCACCGGCAACCTCAGCCACGACATCCATGTCCGGCGCCTGTTTAGTGGCGCCGAAATGGGCGGGATCAAGTTCCATGGCGCCATCGATGTTAAAATCACCGGCAACCACATCTTCCGCACAATGGGGCATGGCGGCATCTGGCTGGACTGGATGGCGCAGGGCACACAGGTTACCGGCAACCTTTTCCACGACAACAGCCGGGACCTCTTTTGCGAAGTGGATCATGGTCCCTTTCTGGTTGCAAACAACCTCTTCCTTTCACCCGACGCCCTTCTCACTGATTCGCGTGGAGGAGCCTTCACCCACAACTTGATCATGGGCAGCATCACGGTAAAGCGTCATGACAGCCGCCAAACCCCCTTCATGAAGGCCCATTCCACGGAAATGGCCGGACTGCATGACAATCCGTGTGGTGACGACCGCTTCTACAACAATATGCTCGGGGCCAGGGCTAATCTCAGTAGCTACAACAACTCAATCCTCCCCGTCTGGATGGAGGGAAACGTGTACTTCAAGGGCGCCATGCCATGCTCCATCGAAAAGTCCCCGCTCCTGAAGCCGGATTCAGCCCTGACTCCAAAACTGGTGGAACAACAGGACGGATTCCACCTGGAATGCGCCCTGGACAAATCCTGGTCAACTGGCCCTACGCGCCCCCTTGTTAAAACCAGCTTGCTGGGCATGGCCGCCATTCCCAAACTCCCCTTCGAAAACCCCGATGGCTCCCCGCTGACAATCAGCACCGACTATTTCGGAAAGAAGCGGAATCTGAACAACCCTACCCCGGGGCCATTCGAAATCCCTGAAGGCGGGGCATTGCACCTCAAGGTGTGGCCCAAGACCACAGGCGAGTAACACTCTGGTTCCTTCTCCGCCCGCTGAGTCCTGATGCGCCCGCTCAAATGGGCGAGTTCTTGCGGGGTTGACGATTTTGGCCCACATGATACCTTGTACGCCTTCACTTTTGAAAGGATGACGCGATATGCAAAAGGAATCTTTCGACTTTCTGAAGCAGCTGATTGGGACCGCCAGCCCCTCCGGGTTTGAATGGGGGATCCAGGCCATTCTCAAGAAGCGCATGAATACGGTGTGCGACAAAGTCACCGCCGATGTCCACGGCAATGTGATCGGGATCCTGAATCCCGATGCCAAGTTCCGGGTCATGCTGTCGGGGCATTGCGACGAGATCGGGCTGATGGTCGTGCATATCGAGGATCGTGGCTACATTTCCTTCGCCCAGGTGGGGGGCGTGGATCCTGCGGCGATCAGCGGGCAGCGGGTCAATATCCATACCGCCAAGGGGCCGGTGTTCGGCGTCATCGGTCGCAAGGCGATCCACCTCCTGGAGCCCGAGGAGCGGGGCAAGGCTCTAAAATTGCATGAAATGTGGATTGATATCGGCGCCAAGAACCGCAAGGAAGCGGAAAAACATGTTTCGGTGGGCGACTATGTGACGATCGACGTCGGTCTCGAGCCCATGCTGAACAATCTGGTTGCCGGTCGCGGTTTTGACGACCGGGCAGGCGCCTTTGTGGTGGTGGAAACCCTGCGCCTGTTGAAGG
>JBAXRC010000287.1:0-3821 GCA_037131415.1 bacterium
ACGTGAGATCCGCCGATCAGGCCGACACTTTTACAGAAAAGAAATTGCTTCGCCACATCGCAAGGTGAATACGCTTTAAATATGCCATCGGGAAATATCTGTCTGTTTGGAACAAATGCTCATATTAAATCCATCTCCAACTTATGGGGGCAAGCACTTGGATTTGCTTACACGAATAGTTCGGGTTCTGTTTTGTTGGAAAGAGTGACTCATTCTGATGGACGGTCATTGATGTTTTCATATAACGGCAATAGGTTGAGTAGGGTTGGCACACCTTCAGCAAACCTGTGCTACATGTATTATTACAATGCTGGCGGGGAAATGACCGGTGCTGTGACCCGATCATCGGCGGGAGATTTTCTGACTACATATGCTTATGACACCAACAACGTCCACGCCATACTCCAACACCAAAACGCGCTTGGGGAAGTCGCCACCTATACCTATCAACTCGACGCCTCAGGTCAAGTCACGCCGAAATGCATCAAGGTTGATGTTGCGACAAACTATTATGAACATGTGGTCGCTTATGATGGCGGTGGCGCATCGACATTGGTGCAGTATTCACGTCCCGGAACCAATGCCAGTATGAGTTACGTAATTGATCCTGATGTTACGAAAAGACTGGTCACAAGTATTGTGGGTCCTGGAGACACTGGTGTGATCCACAGGCTTGATCATGATGCGGTGTCATTATTGGTTACAAATGAGCTGCTGGAGTTCCGCCCGTATTATGAAGCAAGGGTATTAGGCGGACACTATGGGACAACGAATGCAGGGGATTTCTGGTACCCGAACGGATTAGATATTGACACGGAAGGTCGCCTTTTCGTCGCGGACACATGGAACTCGCGAATTCAATGCTATAACCCCTCGAATGGTGTTTGGGAAGTTTGGGGGCAATATGGAACAAATGCAGGAAGTTTTAGGAATCCATACGGAGTTGCGGTTGATGCTTCCGGCAACATTTATGTCGCGGATTGCAATAACAATCGAATTCAAAAACGAGTTGCTACAAATGGTCAATGGTTGGTTTGGGGTGGATTATCGAGCGGAACCAATGCAGGTCAGTTCTATGTTCCAAAAGATGTTGCGGTTGACTCGCTAGGACGGGTGTACGTTACAGAACAATCGCGGGTACAACGTCGAAATACTAATGGCACCTGGTCGATTCTGATTACAGCCGGGCATACGAACGGCGCGGTATTTCATCCATGGGGAATAATGATTGATGGCCAAAATAATCTGTATGTGTCGGACTATGGGGATTATTCGGGGCCGGACTGTTATCGCGTACAGAAGTTCACGGAAAATGGTGAATTTATTGAGGTAGTGGGCTCCGTATCATCCGGAGGTTTAAATTTCCCGATGGGTCTAACTAAGGTTGGTGGTGAACTGCTTGTGGCTGAAAACGATGGCCGCATTATGCGTAAGAATGGTTCAACTTGGCAGACTCTTGTTGATACAAATGTTTTAGCCGGATCCAGCGATGTGGCCTGGGATGAAACGTCAAAAATTCTTTACATTACGGACACAGGAAATAATCGAATATTGATGATGCGCTATCCAACAGGGGGTGGTCCCGTTACAAATGGGACGGCACTGGTAAATTGGTGGGATAAATCAACCGAGTATATGAATGTCCGGAGTGTCTATAATGACCAGATGCATCTGACAAATTATTGGAGTGCTTATTGTGCTACTTCCGCTTCTCCCTGGACTTTTAGTTGGAATACAAATATTGACGTTCTTTCGTCGGTGACAGATCCAGAGGGGCATAAGGTGGAGTGGGATTATACAAATGGGGTTGTGAGTGTTGTGAGGGCTTATCCTGCAAAAAACCAGACAATTGAAACGCATTATGTTTATAATTCAAAAGGGGTTGTAAGTGCCGTGACCAATGCGAATGGGCATTGGGTTAGTTATCAATCAGACGCCTATGGATATCCAACTCAATCCGTTTCTCAAGGCGGTACGACGAACTGGATGAATTGGGATATTCTGGGGCATCTCAAAGAAATTCAATTGCCTAGTTACCAATATACTACAAATGAGCCATCGGAAATGGTTCCTAGAGTCATAACGTTTGATCCAAACGAACTTGGATGGGTGAGACGGATCACATATCCAGATTCGACTTTTGAAACGTATGGATATGATTCGCTTGGTAATCTGACGAATTTTGTAGATGTTGCTGGGCGAACGAACGTCTACATTTGGCTCCCCACTAAGAAACTTGCATCGTCAACGAGGTATTTGACATCTGATGATAGCAATCAGGTGGTCACTATCGCGGTGGCTTACGACCAGCAAATGAATGTCCTGAACATTAAGGATGAACTTGGTCGGTTGGCTGAAAGTTACCAGTTAGATCTTCAGGATCGACCTATCACTGTGACCAATATTGAAGGGCAGGTAATGACCATCAAGTATGGGCTCGGAAATATGGTCAAAAATCTTACTCGGTTTGACGGCTCTTTAGTGTCTTATAACTATGATTCGGGGGTGAGATTGAGCCAGGCTAATTATGCTGACGACAGCGTCACCTATAATTATCTGAAAAACGGATTGCTTTCCAGCGCGTCCAACTCATTCGGTGTTGTCTCAAATTCCTATGATGGAGCGAATCGGTTGGTGTCGAGTCATTCATCAGGTCTACTTCCTCAATCGGAAACTGTGAATTATGGGTATTATCCCGCTGGCCAGGTGTCGAATGTAGTGAGTCTGGCTGGAAACAATAGCTATGGCTTTGATGTGGATGAACGCATTGCCACTCAAAACACTGTTGCTCCTAATGGTCGTCAGGATTCAATCGGATATTCTTATGATCCCATTAATGGTAAACTTTCCGCAGTCACTTATTCCAATGGTCTGGCCTGTGGGTATGTTTACGATATTTTAGACAGATTGACCGGGATGACATGGCGGAATGCCTCGAATCAGGTTTTACGGAGCCGGAGCTATGGCTACACCTCCGCAGGAATGATCAGCCGGATTGATCTGGAAGATGGTGGGTATGTTCAATATACCTATGATTCCTTGGACCGGTTGACCCGTGAACGATGTGTGGATGTCTATGGTCAGATTACCGCGGATACAAAATATGAATTTGACCTTGCCGGGAATCGCACGAAGAAGACCATTCTCGACAGCTCAGGAAATACTCTCCTTACGGTGGGTTACAATCTTGGGATCACGAACCGTCTAGCATTTAA
Source organism: bacterium (assembly GCA_037131415.1). Taxonomy (GTDB): domain Bacteria; phylum Verrucomicrobiota; class Kiritimatiellia; order CAIKKV01; family CAITUY01; genus JAABPW01. Next base: position 3,216 of record JBAXRC010000287.1, read on the forward strand.
GTCTGTTGCTGAAACAAATTTGTCGGTGGTTATTGATGTTGGTGGTGGATCCAGCAAAGCCATCGGCACCAATGATCGTTTCGGTTCCATGTGGATAAGCAATGCTGTACCAGGTGGGATTTCAGTCAAACCGGAGGTGCAAGGATCCAGCTACTGGACATACGGGTTGACGGTAGGGTTGGGTACACAGAAGTTGGTTGCGGCTATTCGGGATGTAGCTGGTAACACGACTTATACGACAAATTCCCCAGTTCTTACAGTCATCACCAATAGTTCCGTTCAGTACAATGCTGCTGGGTGTGTGACCAATATGATAGGAGTCGGACCAGGTTACAGCAAGTCTGTCGGCCTTAGCTGGAACAGCCAATATCAGGTGACGACGATAACAACCAATGGCGGGTTGGTTGGCAGCTATAAATATGACGCCGAGGGTAGACGTTCATGGGCTATTGAAGATGGGGTAACCAACTGGTTTGTCTATGATGGTGTCCATGTGGTTGCGGATCTGGATTCTGCCGGTGCATTGGTTCGGTCTTATGTTTGGGGTCCTGGAGTGGATAACCTGCTATCCATGACCGTCTATGCTGCTTCAACAAATACCTATTA
>JBAXRC010000288.1:0-3813 GCA_037131415.1 bacterium
TAGGCATACCGGCGGTCTTCCACCCCACCCACGCCTGTTATCCTGTTCGTCGTAATCATTCCGACTGCATCATAGCCAAGCTCTTGCGCCATGACAACCGTATCCGCTGCGTTCCGGTATTCTATCCCCGTAACCCGGTTCATCACATCGTACTGGAATTTCGCCCTTAGCCCGTTGGGATACCCCAACGACTCCGCCTGCCCATTCCACCGGTTATACCCGATCGTGAATTGCCCCACCCCGTTACTGATCACGCTCACACGGTCCAAAGCGTCATTCGAGTAGCTTGTCCGCCCCCAGATTCCCTCAAGCTCAGCCACCTGGCCTGCCGGATAATACGTGTAGTCCAGCCCGCTCCCCGCTACCGCGCCCCAGGTATGCGTCATCCGGTTGGCCTTGTCGTAGCGGTTCGTCAGCACGCCCACTTCGTTCGACGCCGAGGCCAGCAGCCCGTTCGCCAGATACTGGTAGCCCTGCACCCCGTCCGGATAGGCCAGCTCCGTTGGCTGCCCCTGCCCGTTGTACTTGAAGCTGATCTCACTGCCATCGAACCGGGTCAGCTTCCGCAGGAATTCCAGCACCCCGCAGGACATCGTCATCACCTTCCCCTCCAGGTTCGTCACCGCCAGGACACGGTCGGCATCATCCAGAACATAGCGTTCCACTTCCCTCCCCAGTTCATCCCTTACTACCCGAGTATTCATCTGCTGGTCGTACCCGATCTCGATCCGGGCCACCTGCTCAGGAGCGGCACCAAATACCCGCTCCTCCTTGACGAGTTCATTCACCCGGTAGGCATATCGGCTCACCCTCCCAGCAACATCCACATGGTTAGTCAAGCGCCCGACTCCATCATAGGAATTGGTCTCACTCTCTCCGTTGGGAAATTTAATCACCAATGGCCTTCCGTGCTCATCCACCACCATGCCCAGCGTCCTCACTCCATTTTCACCGGGCATCAGAATGTTTGTCGGATAGCCCAGGGCATTATACTGCGCTCCCACCCACAAGCTTGTTCCAGAGGCCATATTCGTGGCATACCCTTGCCCGTCGTACTGGTATTGAACACTGTTGCTATTGGCGTTCGTCACGGCTGCAAGCAAGCCATTGGCCAGATATGCAAAAGTCGTCCTGTATACCATCCCGCTTTCTCCCTGAACCGCAATTTCAGAAGGCAATGAATTGGCATACTGCACGGTAGCCGTCCGACCAAGGGCATCCGTTACCTCCGCCAGAGTCTTGTCACTGCTATTCCATGTCAGCTGCCAATTCGTGACCGCAGGCTGGTTGTAGCCGCTGCCCACCGCAACCGGGTCACGATCATCAGAATAGGTTGCTACTAACGATAGATATTCACTCCCCTCAACATACCGTTGCTCGACGAGGCAAAGCTGCGGATCATAACGACGGCTCTCGACACTACCGTTGGGCGCAATAACCCGCTTTGTCAGGAGGGTCAGCGGATCATAATAATACTCTGTGACCAGATTCCGCCCATCACGTGGCTGCTTAACTGTTGTATGTCCTACATCCGGATACTCAAACCATGTCAGGTACTCCCCGGTCGGGCCATGCGTGGTCATTGCTCGGGCCGTCGGCCCCGATGAGGTTGCATAAACATAGGTGAAGACTTCCCCATTTGCGTTTTTCCGGCTCATCATCCAGTGGCGGGAACGCCCCCCCTCGATTTTGTAGCTGTAACTATTCGTCCGCCCCCCCTGCGGGCCATGCCTAATGACAGAGATCAAATCATCATGGCTCTGTCCATATTCCACATAGACAGATGGATCAGGCGTGTTGACCCGAATCAACCGCTGACCTGAATACTGAAACTCAAGGAATTTACCATTGCTGTGCCTGACATATTTCAACCTGGGGCGAGTCATCTCGACAAAAGGCTCGTATTCCATGGATACATTGACCCCACATGGATGGGTGATTCCCGACAATTTTCCTGCATTATCAAATACGTATACCACGCCTCCAGGCACCAGGATCTCATACCCCCCCTCCGTCCGGGTTCGGGCTCTGTACCTCTTGCGGCTCGTGTATGCATTGCAGGCCTCAAACGTCCCATCTGTATGCTTAACGAACCAGAGGTAATCCCCTTCATCCTTAGCCCCATTGAGATCACACAACGCCTCAACAACCAGAAACGTCTGAGTGACCACTGACACTCTCGGCAAGATGTCAGCCGACGCCGTCAATCCGGGATCATCCAAATAGATCTTCCCGTTGTTGTTAACCAAGGCTTGAACAGACACAACATTCGAAACCAGCGCAAGGTGCCAGTCATACCCATGATGCCAACCATACCCCAAAGGGAGATTGTTGGCACAACAGAGGCTATTGTAGCCACGCCTCAGTTCCAAAGGAATGATGGGACATGGAATAACTATATCTGTCTCATCCCATCGATTATTCCCGGTGGTAACGTCAACCGGATCCCCTTTTTTGGGGCCCGAACCTGGCGAACCACCTGTGTTATTGTTGCCGGGTTTGTTGTTGTTTCCACCCGGCGGAAGAGTCGAGCTGTATTCACACAACGGACGAGGAACAGTCACCGCATCATCTTCAGGGCCCGGCACGCTCGGCGGGGATGTTGAAACAGGGCAGTTGAAACCAGGATAACCAGGTTGGGGCGGCGATGGGATGTTTATCCCGTCCCCCCCCTTCGTCGCCATAACCAACAAGAGGAAACAAATCGCCAACCCAAAAAATATTTTAGCTCGAATCATCGTCGTACTCCTTGCCAAAATCCGCACAGTCGGGAAGCTCACAGGCTCCATCCGCTTACTTGATCCCGGTATTATCGTCCGTCCGCCTTGCCTGGAACACACCCTTCGCTTTCTCCGCAGCCGACTTCACAAACTCCTCCTGGTCCCCATCCTGAATCCCCGCAAGCAGTTCGAGGTCTGAACCTTCCCCAAGCCTGCCGAGACACGATATCGCGCTGACCCGCAGGGCCAGTGGTTGACCAGACCGGGCCGCCACCCGTGCCATCGCCAGAATCTCCCTCCTGCCCAGTCTGGTCGCAACCTGCATGGCAGTCGCCCGGACAGCAGCCAGGCGTTTTTCGTCCTTCGCAAGATGGACAGCAAAGGTCCCCACATCCTCCATGGAAATCCCCACTTCCAGGGACGCAAGGGATTCCATGGCGAGAAGGGCTGTACCGCTTAGCACTCCCGAACCAGACCACATCGCATCCTGCAACTCCGCCATCATGTCCTGAACGGCTTGATTGCCTTTTCGCGTCTTGTCCCTGCTAATGGACTTGATGTAAGGGGCAAAGTGCTGGAGCACGAAGTCACGCATCCGCAGATCCACTTCCTTCTCCCTGTATAACCGGAGCAACCGGTCACCCATGTCAGCGGGCATGGGGTCAAGCTCGACAAGCCGGTCCAGGAGATTGTTCTTGATGGATGCAACAGCGTCATCACTGCTGTCCAAACGTTCCAGAAAGGCCCATATGGTGGCAATATCCGATGCGGAACAGGACGAGCTCCTCTCAATGGAATATTGCTCCCAGTCCCAATATTCATCCTGGAGGCTCGGGCATTTGAGGCCCCGCCCCGGGATTCCAGTCCCGGCAAATGCACTGCATGCCGCCAGCAACAACAAAACTGCCATTTTCTTCATGTTCTTCATTACTCCCAATTACCGAGTACCGACAATTGCACCATTCTGGGAAGCCTGGATTCCATGGCACGCGGCATAGCCACCCGGCCATATGATCGGGTAGTAGACCATCTCGCCATCCGGCAGGAAGTCGGACAGGACATTGTTTCTTGCTCCGGATCCATCCTCGAAGGT
>JBAXRC010000289.1:0-3806 GCA_037131415.1 bacterium
CTCTGATTGTTTCCGCTGGAGGGCGAGGCTTGCCGAGCCGCGGTTCAAATAAGCGCATGACGATCGAACCCCTTGTCTTTCAGACTGATCGTTCACTTCTCATGCTCGCCAGATAACACGGCTCAGCAAGCTTCGCCCTCCAGGTGCCTTGCGCCAGGTTTGTTTTTCAACAGGCTGTTAGGCGCTTAGCTAGCTTCGAATGCTTCTGTTGAAAACTCTTCGATTTTCTTGAAGCCCGGACTCGATTTTTACGGCTCAGATTTCCCCAGCCGGTCTCTTGCCATTCTTGTAATGACGAACGATTCCCGTTCGCGCTCTTCCAGGGATGCGGTGATGAAGATGATGGTCTGACGGGTGTTGGGGATGAAGACCTTGTCCAGGGCATTGCAGCGGCGCTGGGTCTTCCGGAGCTCAGCGGCAAGCCGTAGAACCGCTGTTTCCAGTTCCGCCAGTTCCGCCAGAAGCGGAAGACTGCCGGTGAATCGTTGAAAGGCGAGATCCGTGTTGGTGGACGTGCCTCCCACGCCGAACTGGACGTCCGGTGTTTGAGTCGAAGCCGTCACCCCGGGAAGGCGGAGCCCCATCAGTTGCCGTGATTCCACCTGAACCCGGTGATCCAGGCGGACGCTTCGGGCGGCCTCGTCAAGAGCCCGGGATCCGATATCCAGGGTCGCTTCCCTCAAGGCCGAGTAGGCTGATGCGAGAGACTGGTCAACCTGGCGGTTCACCTCGCCCGCCCGCTTCACTCTCGCCATTAATTCGAAGACCAGGATCTGCCGTTTCTGCTCCAGCAATTCATAGCCTTCATGCGCCACCGCGAGCTGGTGTTTGAGCGTCAGTAGGCTGGACTTCGTTGGGGCTATGTTAATCAGGGTCATGACATGTTCCGGTTCACTGATTCTTTCGGTAGTGCAGGTTCAGGATGCTGTCGCTCACTCGATGCAGTTCCTCACGGGGGAGTATCGCAAGGACATCCCACCCGAGATCAAGGGTGACCTCGATGGAGCGGTTTTCCGTTTCGCCCTGCGACAGGAACCGGTGTTCAAACCCCTCGCCGAATTTCAGGTAAAGCCTGTCCAGCGGGCTCAGCGCCTCCTCGCCGATGACGTCCGCCAGGGCGCGGATCCGTTTGACCCGGGCATAGCAGGCAAAGAGCTGGCTGGCCAGTTCGGGATGATCCTCGCGCGTGTACCCTTTTCCCACACCGTCCTTCATCAGGCGCGACAGGCTGGGAAGTCCGGCAATGGGCGGATACACCCCGCGCTGGAAGAGATCCCGGTCCAGCACGATCTGGCCCTCGGTGATATAACCCGTGAGATCCGGGACGGGATGGCTGATATCGTCCGCGGGCATGGTCAGGATGGCCATCTGGGTGATGGAGCCTTTCGAGGTCTCAATTCGGCCGGCCCGTTCATAGAGGCTGGCCAGGTCGGAATAGAGATAGCCCGGATAGCCCTTGCGGCCGGGAATCTCCCCCCTGAGGGTTCCCACTTCACGCAGACTCTCGCAATAATTAGTCATGTCGGTGAGCAGAACCAGGACATGACGCCCGCAGTCGAAGGCGAGGTGTTCGGCCAGGGTGAGCGCGAGGCGCGGGGTCAGCAGTCGCTCCACGCTCGGGGCATCGGCGAGGGACAGGAACACGGTGGTCCGGGCCAGGGCTCCCGATTCCTCGCAGTTGCGGATGAAATACCCGGCCACGTCGTGTTTGACGCCCATGGCGGCGAAGACGATGCAGAATGCGTCGCTCTCTCCGGGGAGTCGTGCCTGGCGGAGGATCTGGGCCGACACACGGTCATGCGGCAAGCCGTTCCCCGAGAAGATCGGCAACTTCTGGCCGCGGACAAGGGCGTTCATGCCATCAATGGCCGATAAGCCGGTCTGGATGAACTCCCGGGGATACTCACGGGCATAGGGGTTAATGGGCAGTCCGTTGACATCCCGGAGATCCGTGGATAGAGGGGCTGGGCCTCCATCGATCGGACGCCCCAGGCCATCGAACATCCGGCCGAGCATGCCGGCGGATACCGGCAGACGAAAACTTTCCCCCAGAAACCGTGCCCGCAGGGTTTGGTTTGAAAGCCCCGTGGTTCCCTCCAGAACCTGGACAATCGCCTGGGATTCGGACACATCCAGTACGCGGCCCATCCGTCGGATCCCTGATGCGTCGCTGATCTCCACGGTTTCATCGAAGCCCACATCGCGGATGCGGTCGATCACCACCAGCGTTCCCTCAATGCGGGAGGCGCCGACATAGTGCAGCCCGTGGTCGCGTGCCTTAAGTTGGAGGGGGGTGTTCATGAATGGGGGGTGAGGGCGTCAAGTTCGGCCTGGAGGCGTTTTCCCAGTTCCGCCAGGGATTCCATGTCATCATTCCCGCAGACCGATTTGGCGCGGATGAGGTGCGGAATACCGGGGAGTTCGCGGATTTTTTCAAGGGGAACGCCGGCCTGGATCAGGTCCTGGCTTTTCCGGTAAACGGCCATGATGAGTTGGAGCAGGGCGGCTTGCCGCTCGGGGGAGCAGTACATGTCCTTTTCGTCAAAGGCGTTCTGGGCCAGGAAACCGTCTTTCAGGACCTCGGCTATGAACAAGATCAGCCGTTGATTTTCGGGAAGGGCATCGGCGCCGACCAGTCGGACGATCTGCTGGAGCCGGTCCTCCCGCTGGAGGAGGGTCAGGGCCTCCGTGCGAAGGTCCAGCCATTCCGGGGTTCTGGCCTTCCACCAGGCGCTGATGTCGCTGATATAATCGGAATAGGAGCGGAGCCAGTGAATGGAGGGGTAATGCCGGGCATTGGCCAGGTCGGTATCGAGTGCCCAGAAACAGCGGATGAACCGCTGGGTGTGCTGGGTCACCGGTTCCGAGAAATCGCCGCCGGGCGGACTGACGGCGCCCACGATACTCACGGAGCCCTGGTCTCCGGCGAGGGTTGTGACCGATCCGCCCCGCTCGTAGAATTGAGCCAGACGCGTGGGCAGGCTGGCCGGGAAGCCTTCCTCGGCGGGCATTTCCTCCAGGCGCGCCGCCAGTTCCCGGAGCGCCTCGGCCCAGCGGCTGGTGGAATCGGCGAAGACGGCTACATTCAGGCCCATGTCGCGATAGTACTCGGCCAGAGTGATGCCGGTATAGATGGACACCTCCCGCGCCGCGACCGGCATGTTCGAGGTGTTGGCGATCAGGATGGTCCGTTCCATGAGCGGCCGGCCGGAGCGCGGATCCCTGAGTTTTGGAAATTCCCTGAGGACTTCGGTCATTTCGTTGCCCCGTTCCCCGCAGCCGATGAACACGATGATGTCGGCGTCCGACCATTTTGCGAGCTGGTGCTGGGTAATGGTCTTTCCGGTTCCAAAGCCACCCGGGATGGCGGCGCACCCGCCTTTTCCGATGGGGAAGAAGGTGTCGATGATGCGCTGTCCCGTGATCAAGGGGGTGGTGATGGGGATTCGCCCGAGCACGGGGCGCGGAATTCGAACCGGCCATTTTTGAAGGAGGGTGAGGGGATGCGGTCCGGTGGCGGTGTTGATGACGGCCACGGTGTCTGTAAGCGTGACGTTTCCTTCGGGAATGATGGAGTGGATCGTGCCCGAAATCCCGGGCGGAACCATCAGCCGGTGGCGGACAAGCGGGGTTTCGGCGACGTGGCCGAAGGTCTGGCCTGCGGTGACGGTTTCGCCCGGATGCACAACGGGCTCAAAGGGCCAGAGTTTCGTGACATCCAGCGGGGCGACTTTTTCGCCGCGCCGGATCCAGGCGCCGCTCCGGGCATTCAGGGTTGGGAGCGGACGCTGGATGCCGTCGTAGAT
>JBAXRC010000290.1:0-3803 GCA_037131415.1 bacterium
ATCCTTCGATACTGACACACCATTTACCGCTACGCCGCTGTCACGGCGGTTGCTGAAAAAGGCCAACCGCCGCGCCAGCGGCTCCGCTCATCAGGTAGCGCCGCCGGGACTGCCTACGATCTCCACAGTCACTTGAACAGGGACATGGCGGCGCATCATTTTGAATCTGTCCCGGACGCGCGAGAACCTCCAGGTATCCCGCCTTCGCCAAGGAGCTTCGGCGTGGCATGTCGGTTCACGCGCTAAGCCCCTTGCAGAGCGTCCGTGCCGTGGGCACGGCCGCAAGGTACGCGCCCGCCTTGCAGGAGTCGCGCCGGTTGCCCCCTGAGCAGGATGTTCATTTGATGGGCTCGGGAATGTCAGGGTGGGCGCTCAGGGCGCAGCCCGTCACGACTCCTGCTGGTACGCTCCCCTTCGGCAGGCTCAGGGTCACCGCCGGAATCAAAAGTCTTTTTATGCGTTCGTGCCCCTTCGACGCGCTCGCAAGCTCGCTTGCTCAGGGTCACACATTGCCCGCGCCTGCCTACGGCTGGCCCGGCGCGGTCAACGTCGCATGAAAAAGCACTTTTGTTCCCGGCGCGCGGCGGGCGCTCCTGATGTGCGGGCATCCGCCCGCTTGGCCCCGTTGCGCCGAAGCCCCCGACCAGTTGCTTCTCCCCCGTCTTTTCTTAGCTGCCTATGATCGAGGGGGCTGGCGCGTTGGTCAGGCCGCCGAGGTCGGCGGCGGCCTTCCAAGGTGGCCGCATACGCGGCATTTATTTTGGGTCGTTCCGACCAGGATGGTCAGGACATGGTCAGGAACAGTAACTAAAGAGAAAATCAGCTTTGATGGTAAAAAGGAGAACGCCCGACTCAATGCGCACTGGCGAGTAATCTGTCCAGCAACTGGGCGGCTAGATCCTGATCCTGCTTAGGCAGGCGGCGTAATTCATCAAGCTGCTTTTCAAGCCGCGACTTCGGACCGCGCCGGGGTGCCTTCGATGAAGGCATGCCGATGAGTTCCTCGATACTGACGCCAAGGGCGTCAGCCAATGACGGCAATGATGACGATGGGATATAGTTGGCGATCGTTTCATAGTTGGCGATCGTGCGCTGAGGCAGGCCAACCGCCTTGGCAAGCTGGGCCTGACTGAGACTGGCCTTCTTGCGCAAGTCGGCGAGATGTTTGCCGAGATTGGTTCGGTTCGGTTCTTCTGTTCCTTTTGACATGCCGGCAATATAGACCATGGTCTCCATGAACTTGCTCCTTTCACAATAATATGGCTTGCGCAATAAGCCATATATGGCTTATGTTCGATCCAGTTTTCCGGAATCTTGGAAAGTTCGGTTTTCGGCTTGACGGGATTTTGGAAGAACACAGGGTCGGCGGCACAATCTTGGCGGACGAGCCGCCGACCCAAGCCAGCGGGGCCGAGGCCCGCACTGATGGTTGAAAGACTACCACAGGCGGGGTCTCGGTTCCAATATCGAAACGTTACAGAAAGGAACCGGTAACATGCCGCGAATACCTGAAGAAGAAATCGAACGGATTAAAAAACAGACCGACCTCGTTGCGCTGGTGCGCTCGCGGGGTGTTGAACTTCATAAGCACGGCTCGAAGGACTTTGCGGGAAAGTGCCCGTTCCACCAGGACGACGCGCCATCGTTTATCGTGAGCCCGGATAAAGGCCTGTATCACTGCATGGGATGCGGCGCTGCCGGCAATGCGATCCAGTTCGTGGGCAAGTTCGACGGCGTGAGCTTCCGCCACGCATTCGAGCTTTTGAATGCGGGATCGGCGGCCTTCTCGCCTCCGAGTGCTTCGGGTGAACGCTTGAAGCATGCGACGGTCCCCCGTCTGGCATCGCCGTTTGATCCTGCCGCAACGGACTCCGCGCTTCTACTCCAGGTGCTGGACTTCTATCACGAGCGCCTCATGAAGACACCGGCGGCTTTGGAGTATCTCCGGAAACGTGGACTTTACGATGAGGCCTGCCCGCTGAAGCGGGAAGCCCTGGAACGCTTCCGGCTCGGCTTCGCCGACCGGACACTGGGCTTTCGCATACCGGAGGCGAACCGAAAGGCCGGATCGGAGATCCGGACTCGACTGCAGTCGCTGGGGCTGGTCCGGGAGTCCGGCCACGAACACTTCAACGGGTGTATCACCATGCCGGTCATGACGCCGGCGGGGACCATCGGAGAAGTCTATGGTCGCCGCCATACGGCCCCGAATCCGGGTGCACCCAAACACCTCTACTTGCAAGGGCCACACACCGGGATCTGGAATGAGGAGGCGTTGAATGAACCAGAGCTGATCCTGTGTGAAGCGCCGTTCGACGCGCTGACATTCTGGGTCAACGGGTTCAAGAACGTGACATTCATCTACGGGACGGAAGGCTTCACCGACGAACTTTTCGAGGCGATCATAGCGAAGAAGGTTCGCCGCATCCGCATCGCCTACGATGCCGATGACGCCGGAAACCGGGCGGCGGAGCGGGACACCGAACGCTTTACGGCCCACGGCATCGAGGTGTTCCGCGTCAAGTTCCCCATGGGCATGGATGCCAATGAATACGCTCAGGCTGCCAGCAGGCAGTCCCGTGAAGGCGGGATGCAGCCAGCAGCCAAGGCCTTGCAGACGTTATTGAACGCCGCCGAATGGCAGGGAGGCCCCTCCGCCTCTGCAAGCTTACGGCGTGACATGCGTATACATACGCGCGGGCTTTCTGATCCGCCGCCTTCTGAAGTTGCCGCGCTGCCACCGCCGCCGGTCTCCATCGATCCGTCGGCCTCAGAAGCCCCGTACACACACGCGCGCGGGTCTTCTTCTTTAGCTGCTTTATTAGCTGCTGATGAAAAGAAGCCGCTTCCTGCCGTGACGGCCAGCCTTGAAAAGACCGGGGAATACCATGTTTTGCAGCTTGGAGGCCGCGAATACCGTATCGGCGGTCTGGACAAAAACAACAGCCTTGAAGTGATGAAGGTGGCCGTGCGCTTGAAACACGGTGAGGACTTCCACCTCGACAGCTTTGATATGGCGCGCGACGGTGAGCGCCGCCGCTTCATCGAGCGGGCCGCTGAGGAAACCAAACTAGAGAAGGATCTCATTAAACGCGACCTGGGCAAGTTGCTACTGGCCATGGAACAAATCCAAGCCGAGCGCTTCGTCTCCGCCTTAACAACCAGCAGCCAACAACCAACAACCGAGCTGACGCCCGCCGAGCGGGCGGAAGCGCTCGCCTTCCTGAAGGCACCGGATCTGATCGGGAAAATCAGTGAGGCGTTCGATGTCTGCGGGTTGGTTGGCGAGGACGCCAACCGCCTGGCCGCTTACCTCGCCTGCACGTCTCGCAAGCTGGACAAGCCGCTGGCGGTGATTATCCAGAGCACCAGCGCGGCGGGTAAGTCCACCGTCATGGAGGCGGTGCTGGCGATGTTCCCGGAAGAGGAACGGATCAAGTACAGCGCCATGACCGGGCAGAGTCTCTATTACTTGGGCGAGACCAACTTGAAACACAAGATCCTTGCCATCGTGGAGGAGGAAGGCGCAGAGAAGGCCAGCTACGCCTTGAAGCTCCTGCAATCCGAAGGGGAATTGACCATTGCCAGCACCGGCAAGGATCCGCAGACGGGCCGGATGGAAACCCAGGAATACCATGTCGAAGGCCCGGTCATGATCTTCCTGACCACCACGGCCGTGGAGATCGACGAGGAACTCCTGAACCGGTGCCTGGTGCTGACGGTGGATGAAAGCCGGGAGCAGACGGCACGGATCCATACCCTTCAGCGCAGGGCCCGGACGCTGGAGGGGTTGCGGATCCGCA
>JBAXRC010000291.1:0-3792 GCA_037131415.1 bacterium
GCTCAAGGCCATGTTGTCATCCGCAGCGGTAGCCTCATCCAAGTTCATCGGCCTTGTCCTGGCCCGGAACGGTGAGGACAGTGAAACACGAAACATTCCCCGCAAAGCCTCCGAACTCCATAATGTCGGGGTTATTGCCGAGATCCTTCAGGTCGGCGCATCCTCCTCCGAGGGGCCCATCCAGGTCATGGTGGGGGTTCTGGAGCGGTTTAAGATCACTGAGGTGGTATCCGAGGACCCCGTCATCGTGGTCCGTCCGACGTATGTCATTGAGACCGAAATGGCGGACAACGATGAGCTCCGGGCGTATTCGCTGTCCATCATCACGGCCATCAAGGAGCTGCTCCAGTTGAATCCATTGTTCAAGGAGGAATTGAACCTGTTCCTGAACCGTACCAACATCAAGGAACCGGGGCGGCTGGCTGATTTCGCCGCGGCCATGACCACGGCGACGGGCAAGGATCTGCAGGAGGTGCTGGAGGCGTTGAGTATCCGGGCCCGGATTGAAAAGGTGCTCCTGCTGCTCAAGAAGGAAATCGACATCTCCCGGATCCAGGTGAAGATCAGCAAGAACATTGAGGAGAAGGTCAACAAGCAGCAGCGTGACTATTTTCTTCGGGAACAACTCAAGGCGATCAAGAAAGAGCTCGGATTGGTCAAGGAAGGCAAGGAGACCGAGCTGGATGAATTCAAGGAACGGCTTGCCAAGCTGACGCTGACCGATGAGGCCAATGAGCGCATCACCGAGGAAATGAACAAACTGGGCATCATGGAGCCCAATTCCCCGGAATTCACCGTCAGTCGAAATTATGTGGATTGGCTGACATCCCTTCCGTGGGGCGTGTTCAGCAAGGATAGCTATGACATCCGGAAGGCTCGCAGCATTCTCAATGCCGACCATTACGGGCTTGAGGATGTGAAGGACCGCATCCTGGAGTTTTTGTCCGTCGGGATTCTCAAGGGGAATATTTCCGGGTCGATCATTTGTTTTGTGGGGCCGCCCGGCGTGGGAAAGACCTCCATTGGCCAGTCCATCGCGCGCAGCATCGGGCGTCAGTTTTACCGATTCTCGGTGGGGGGGATGCGTGATGAGGCAGAGATCAAGGGGCATCGGCGGACCTATATCGGCGCCATGCCCGGAAAATTCCTGCAAGCCATCAAGGTGTGCAAGACACAGAATCCGGTGATCATGCTGGATGAGGTGGATAAGATTGGCGCCAGTTACCATGGCGATCCCGCCTCGGCGTTGCTGGAGGTGCTGGACCCGGAACAGAACCGGGATTTTCTCGACCATTACCTGGATGTCCGGTTCGATCTGGCCAATGTGATGTTCATCTGCACGGCAAACCAGCTTGATACGATTCCATCACCGTTGCTCGACCGCATGGAGGTGATCAAGCTGGCGGGATACATCCAGGAAGAGAAGGTTCAGATCGCCAGGAAATTCCTGATCCCCAAGCAGATGAAGGCGCACGGGCTCAGCAGCGGGAAACTTGCCATCAATGATCGGGCGTTGCGGGAGATTATTGACGGGTATGCCAGGGAGCCGGGGGTGCGCGGGTTGGAGAATCATATCAAGAAGATCTGCCGCAAGGCGGCGAAACTGATTGTTGAGGAGGAGACTAAGCGGGTCAGTGTTTCGCTCAAGGATTTGAACGAATTCCTGGGTAAGCGCGTGTTTTCGGAAACCGATCCCTTCAAGAAACCGCGGGTAGGCGTGGTCATGGGGCTGGCCTGGACTTCGATGGGTGGTTCTACGCTTTACATTGAGGCTACGCAGGTGGAGACGAAGACTCCCGGCTTCAAGCAGACGGGACAGCTGGGGAGTGTCATGGTGGAGTCTTCCGAGATTGCCTATACCTTTGTCCGATCGTTCTTGAACGGCATATCCGGGGCGCGGGACTTTTTTGAGAAGAATTTCATTCACCTGCATGTTCCCGCCGGTGCGACGCCAAAGGACGGCCCTTCGGCCGGCATTACGATGGCCACTGCCCTGTACTCACTGGCGATGGGTCGGCCGATCCGGGCGCATTACGCCATGACGGGGGAATTGACGTTGACCGGGTTTGTGCTTCCGATCGGAGGGCTGAAGGAAAAGACCATTGCCGCCAAGCGGGCCGGGGTGGTGAACTTGATTTTCCCCAAGGAGAACCGGAAGGATTACGAGGAGTTGCCAGCGCACATCCGCAAGGGATTGAAACCACACTTTGTGCAGACCTTCCGGGAGGTTGTTGAGATCTGTTTCGGAAAAAAATAATCCGGGAGGAATTCCTCCCGGATCGTCGGATTCCTGCGGGTATACAGCTTACTGCTTCTCGGCGGAATCCGAGTCCTTCTGCTTCGCTTCTCGGGAGGCCTTGCGTTCAGCCATTCTGCCTTCATGTCCGGCCTTGCGTTCAGCCATTCTGCCTTCATGTCCGCCCTTGCCTTCGGCCATTCTGGAGGCATGCCTTTCTTTTGCCTTGGCCCATCGTTCCTCAAGTCTCTTGATCACTTCGGCCTTTTTCTCGTCAGGCAGGTTGCTGGCCTGGATGTGGGCAATGGCCTCTGAGTGCTGTTTGGCCATGAAATCCTTGACTGCCAGCATCTGCTTGGACCGGAACGCCTCATTCTCCTTTTTTTGGGCTTCCCAAAACGCCTTGCTTTCGGCCTTTTGCTGCTCCAGGAACTCCTTGTCCAAGCCAGCCGGGGCGTCCGGTGCGGCGGCTGGCGGGTTTGTTTCGGCGCGTGCAATACTGATTCCGAGGGCGGTTGCCAAGACGACTAATGCGGTAAGACCTGACTTTCTCATCACACTCTCCTTGTATGAGTTATTTTTTCTTCCGCGTCACTATCTGTGACGCCTATTTACCATAACGAATGAAGCGGGACTTTTATTGTGAATATTTTGCAACAGGATTGGATTCCTTTCCGGCGCCCTTGATTTATAATTCTTTTTCCTTAATAATTCGACCAGTTTCATTCATGTAAAAAAAACGGGGAGACTGACTGTGAAAAAAATCCTGATTCCGACCAAACTAGACAAGGTAGCCCAGGAGATCCTCAAGGCCAACGGCAACTATGAAGTTTTCCAGGATGACGGCGGGGATGTCGGAGTGCTGGCGGCCAAGCACCCGGATGCCTATGCCCTGATTGTCCGGAGCGAAGCCGTGACGGCTGAAATCATGGATACTCTCCCGAAGCTGAAGGTCGTCATTCGCGCCGGTGCCGGGTACAATACGATTGATGTCAAGGGTGCCCGGAAGCGCGGCATTGATGTGATGAACACGCCTGGGGCAAACTCCAACGGCGTGGCGGAGGAGGTCATCGCGTTCATGTTGGCCGATGCCCGCCATTTGATCAAGGCGGATGCCTCCTGTCGCGCCGGGGAATGGGAGAAGAAGGCGTTCATGGGCCGAGAGATTGCCGGGAAGGTCGTGGGAATTGTAGGGCTGGGCAATATCGGTCGGCTTGTGGCGAAACGGTTGTCAGGGTTTGGATGCAAGTTCCTGGGGTATGATCCCCTGATTTCCCCCGAGCGGGCGGCGGAAATGGATGTGGAGCTGGTTGACCTGGAGACTCTCTTTATCAAGTCGGACTATGTGTCGCTCCACATTCCGGAGACCCCTGAGACCAAAAAGCTGGTGGGGGCGAAACTGCTGGGGATGATGAAGAAGGGTGCGACCATTGTTAACTGCGCCCGCGCCGGCGTGATTGACGAAGATGCCCTGCGTGCCCTCAAGGCGGAGAAGGGATTGCGGTTTTTGAATGATGTGTATCCCAAGGACGAGCCCGGACCCAAAAGCATAGCGG
>JBAXRC010000292.1:0-3770 GCA_037131415.1 bacterium
CGCCACACCGGTCATCATCACTTTTTTCATAGGTTAGTTTCCTTCTGAAATATTGGGCTGTGAAAATAGCAGGAGAACACCCTGGGGGGCGAGGAAGAAGTTATCCGGCGAGACGCTTGGCCACAACGGCCGTCACATCGTCCTGGAAACTAACCGCCCCCGTGAACCGGCGAAGCTCATCAAACAACGCCCTGATAATCTCCGCCGACGGTCGCGCCCGTTCGCGGCAGACTGTTTCCAGAACCCGGGCGACTCCGAATTCCTCACCGGAAGATGACGGGGCTTCGAGAATGCCATCGGTCAGCAACACAACCATGTCCCCGGTTTCCAGGGAAACGGTTTCAGGCATCAGGCGGATATGTTCATCGTCAATACCGAGGGCTGGCGCACGGGCGGCGAACTCTGCCCGGACATGCCCATCGGGGGAAATCACATAACCGGTCGGATGTCCTGCATTGATGTAGTTCAGGAGTCCTGTGGGCGGCATCAATTGGGCAAACAGCATCGTGATGAACCGTTCGTTTCCAAGATCCTCAAGCAGAAGACGCCGCGCCTGAACCATAATGTCCTCAAAGGACCGATTGGAAAGGACGAGTGCCCGGAGATAGGCACGGGCATCCGCCATCAGGAGTGCTGATCCCAGGCCATGCCCGGTCACATCCCCGACCACAATATAAATTTCGCCGCCCGGCCCTGCTATGAAATCAAAGTAGTCACCCCCGGTAGCCTCCGCAGGAGAGGAAGCGCCTGCGATATCGTATCCCGCGCTGGCGGGCCGGGCGGCGGGGAAGAGCTGTTGCTGTATTTCGCGCGCGATACGAAGTTCCTCCTCACGGGCGAGGAGGGCCCGTTCAGCCACCCGCCGGGCGCGACGGCTTTCGGCATCCGCCAGCTCGCGGTTCACTGCCGCCACCAGTCGGGCCAGGTTCCCCTTCATGATGTAATCCTGGGCGCCAGCCTTCATGGCCGCCACGGCAACTTCCTCGCCGATAACCCCCGACACAATCAGGAACGGAACATCGAGCCGCATCCCTTTGACGATCTCGAGGGCAGCAAAAGAACTGAACCCGGGCATGCTATGATCGGAGAAGATGATATCCCAAGAGGATCCGCTCAATGCTGTTCTCAGCCCAGCCGCACTGTCAACACGGCGGAATTCCGGTTCATATCCCCCTTTACGCAAGTGCTCGACCAGAAGCAGAGCATCGAGCTCCGAATCCTCGATAATAAGAACTTTGAGCGGCTTATTCATTGATGACCTGCCGGACATGACCCCTTATATGTGAACCATCATAGTTTTCACACCCTCGCCCGGCTATCAGGAGATACCTGATTCTATCGTCAGGCATTTCCTGATGAGAAAATGCCCCCACTCCGAAAAGTCAGGATGCCAGGGGGTTTCCGGATGAGGCCCCGAAAAGAAACATTTATTTTTCCGGGGTGGGGAATGGACGGAACACCCTGTCAGCCGTATAATTCATTAGTGTGAAATTTAGGATTTCTGCAATGTCAGGTGGTAATGTTTCCGGCGGAAGGTACAGACTTTAAGGAAGGGAGGATTGCGTGACTGAATCAATCCATAGTCCTGAATATCGGCATGTGCTGTCGAAACTTATTGAAATGCGTAGTGAAGCTGGCATGACGCAACGTGATCTCGCTAAAATGCTGAATCGGGAAAATTCGTTTGTCTGGCGGATCGAAACAGGCAAAAGGCGATTGGATGTGGTGGAGTTTTATTGGGTATGTAAGGCTCTTGGAAAAAATGCGGCGGATGTATATCGGGAAATAATCGAAGCGTTCGCCGCCATGAAGCGCACCGCATTGAACCAGAAAAAGATTAGCCGCCGGAAATAGTAATCATCGGAGTCCACCTTAAGGCAAACCCAAGAACTTGATTAACCCTTCGCCGCCTTGTTCTGGCGGCGATAGGCGATGGGGGTGACGCCCATCTCTTTTCGGAACACCTGGGTGAAGTAGTTGCCTGATCCGAACCCGCTCAGTTCGGCGATGATGGTGACCGTTAATTGGGTGTCACAAAGCAGGCGAGTGGCAGTATCCATTTTGAGCTTGTGAAGATAAGCGGCAGGAGAACATCCCGTGGCCGCCATAAAATCCTTGTAAAAGGTAACGACAGAAACGTGCTGCGTGTGCTTGATGGCCTCCTCAACGGTAATCCCTCGCGCATATTGTGATTCAAAATACGAAAGCGCGGCCGGGATGTTACTGAGAATGTTCGACTTGAAGCCGGTCGTTCCACGAAGAACAAGGGTGGCGCCGTTGACCCGCAAGACCGGAGGTAATGAACACCGCTTGTCGTCCAGCAGCTTCACCACTGTTTCCAGAGCCAGGGTTCCGATGCGCTCGTAGGGAAGCTGAATGGTTGACAAGTGAGGCACATATTCCATGGATTCATCCAGCCCATCCACCCCGATGATCTGAATATCACCGGGAACACGCACCCCCATTTTGATACACAAGCGCAACAGCCATACGGCGGCATGGTTATCCGTCGTGAGAATGCCGGTCTGGAACGGAAGCGCTTTCAGCCAGGCTCCAACCGACCGGACATGCCGGTCGGTCGGTTCGGCCGTCAGTGTTTCAAGATAAAGCTCCTTGTCAAAAATAAACGTCTTCCCCTCACGTTGTTTAAACCGCTCATTGAATAGGGTCTTCTGAATCTTGCGGGCGGCGTCATGACCCACGGTAAAGAGCGCAAACGACTCCAATCCTTGTGTTTCATAATACCGAACAGCCACTTCCATGACGTCAGTCCCGGAAGCGTTGACGGTGACATTTGCCAAGTTCGGCGGCAATACCGCGATGCTCACAAGCGGACAATCCGGAAATGAGTGTCTGACACATTTCATGGTTTCCACATCACCCATTTTGGAAATGATGGCGTCCGGCTTCCATTCGCAAAGCTGCGAAATCAAGCTGGCTTTGGAGACCGGAACGATGAACCGCTTGATGACAATATTCGGCTCCGCACTGGCGCGGTGCACCAAGCTTGAGAGGCTCCGATGATCGGACATCGCCCCCCCTCCCCATATCAGGGCAATACGATGCACCGAGGTCCCGTTCCCGTTTTTTTTCACTGTTTTCATAGCACTTCGCTCCGGACGAAACAGCCAGAAACCAATACAAGGCGTCCGGCTTTAGCGGGTTATAATGGCGCTTAATGCCTGCCCTGTAAAGTCTTGAGTTGAGCCGGTTGTAAGGGGTCAGTTACAGGGAGGGGGCGTCCCCGTGGCCTTGTGCCACGGGTCGCAAAAAGGCTCGGCCCGCCACGCAAGGTGGCGGGGCACCCCCTTCAACTGACCTCCGGGCTGCCTCCTCACTCCTGACCCAGCTTCACCACCCGCCCTTTCCGTCGGGCCTGCTCAGCGGCAAACACAATGCGGTGACTCTCAAGGGTCGCGTCCGGACCGGAATGGATCACCGAGGTATCCCCAGTGGCAACGGCATGCACAAAGGCCTTCATGATGTAATAGTCGCCCCCGCCATGTCCTCCCGCGAACGCCGTGTTTCCGCCCTCCCCCATGACAGAGGGATCGTAAACCGTTTCCTTTTCCGACACGAAATCAAACGCCTTGATCGTCGTGAAATCCGTCTCGAGGTATCCCCGCGTCCCGAAAATCCGGGTCTGCCGGTTGAACGCCGGAGTGAAGGCGGTCATGGTGAACGTCCCCGTGACCGGGCCCTCGTATTCCAACATGACGGTCTGGTTATCCACCACATCGTTATCCGATGCATAGACGCAGCGTCCATAG
>JBAXRC010000293.1:0-3764 GCA_037131415.1 bacterium
CCCCATCACTATGCAATCTCTAACCATACAACCAACGAATTACGACCAACAGCCAACGAATTACGACCAACGACCAACTATCTTACCCCGATCCTGAAAAACCCCGTAGTCTGGGCGGGACCGGCAGGAAGGAATAACGAAGTTTGCGCCTTTGTGGCCTCGATGGTTTGGACGTATTCCCAGTTTCCGTCCAGTTGCGTGGCGCGATAGACATCGTAGAGGCGGCCCGGGGTGCTCTCCCACTGCAAGGTCATACCCAAGGAATTCGCCTGGGAAATCTGTGCGCTCAGGGGCTTGAATTCACTGACCACCAAGCCCGTGGCATTATGCGTCTTCCCCTCGTCATCTCGAATCATCAGGTTAACGGAGTCCCCCGCCTTCAGGCCCGGAACCAGGAAGCGATAGGTGTGATTTCCCTCGCCCGTGGCCGGTTGCCGCCCAACTTCCACCCACTGACCGTCGCGGAACAGGTTGAGCACGATATCATTCATTCCAGCCTCTTCAATGGTCTGGAACTCGACTACCACGCCACCCGGGGTATCGTAGGCGAGAACAACCGAGCCGGCGGAGGTGGGATCTAATTTCAGGACGATATAACCATCATCGCTGGCAGTCATATCCATATAACGGATGTAGTAGGCTTTGTTGGGCGCCAGATGCAGGGAGGTGGTATCCTCCAGCAGGTTTCCAGGTGTCGCGGTGTCAACAAACTCCCCGGTTATGCCGGTCCGGGCAATATTGTAGGCCAGCGTGCGGCCATCACCGGTGACGGTGCCGGCAATGTCCAGAATCGCGTTAGGACTCATGTTCATCGTGCCCGTGTTCAGGAGGTTGAGTTTGTCACAGGTGGTCCCCCCGCCAATATCGCACTCGTAGGTCGAGCCCGCCTCGAGCGTGACGGCTCCGCCGATATTCAAGGTGTCCACAGTTGAAGAGGGCGTCCCGGGCTCCACGCGCGAGCCGCTCAGGGCCGTCACCGAACCGGCGATCGTCCCGTTCCCGGCCAAAGTGGCGGCGCCATATACCGTGACGGCACCCGTGCCCGTTCCGGAGCCAGAGGTGTTGACTACCAACAGGGTCCCCGTATTCACCGCGGTGGGGCCCTCGTAGGTGTTCGCCCCGTTCAGGATCAATGTCCCGCTGCCGTTCTGGGCGACTCCGCCGGTTCCGGAGATGAGACTGTTGAATTCGGTTCCCTGCGTGACGGTATCGGTTTGCTTGAAGGCCAGGGTGCCATTATCGATGATTTCACTGCTGGCATTGATCGAGCCGGTGGTGCCGCCGTTCCCGATTTGAAGGGTGGCATCGGTGATGGTCGTGACACCGGAATAGGTATTTTCCCCGGAGAGGGTGAGTATGCCCTCGCCGGTCAGGTAAAAGTCGTCATTCCCACCATCGTTGTCGGCAATAATACCGGCATAATCCACCTCAACTCCGGAATCGACCTGAATCGTCCCGGAGCCGGATCCCGTGGGAGGGCCCAGTGCAATGCCACGATTCCCGTCCAGGGTGAAAGTATCGAGCGCCTCGAGAGTTCCCCCGTTGATCACAATGCGACCAGCCGTCTCCGTATCCGGAGCCACACCCAGATTACCGTCATTGTAGACTGCAATAATCCCGCTATTTACAATCGTCCGCCCGGAGTAGGTGTTCTCGCCCGAGAGCGTCAGTATGCCGGTCCCATCCATCACCACATCACCGTGCCCCAACAGGTAATTGCCTGCCCCATCGGTTCCGTCACCTGCGATCGCGCCATTGATAGTGACATTACCCGCCCCCTCCACGTAGAGATTCTCGAAGGTATTTACCGGATCGGTTAAGGTATCGGTGTTGATAGTAACTGTTGATAAGGAGAGTGTAGATCCTGCCTGACTGGAGCGAATAATTGACTTGCCGCTCGTATTGCGGCCAAGGGTTACTAATCCTGCCCAGGTGTTGTTGCCGGACACATTCTCCAGTTTTGCATAATCCATGATCAAGACTTTTGACATCGTTATGTTGTTGCTCAACACCAACGTAGAAAGAGCATTAACCTGTACACGATCTCCGCCAGCTGCTGCGCTTGCGCCTAAAGCGCCAGGGTTTGATATCAGAGCCCTATCAACAATGATTTTTGTTTTTCCCGTATAGGTGCTGACTCCCGAAAGAGCGATCGTACCGTCCCCATCAAGGGAAAGGTCATAGTCAAAGGTGCCGGATTGTGAAATGATGCCGGCATAGGTAAGGATTGCGCCACTGTCAGCCCAAAGTCCCGTGGTTGCCGCAGAAGCCGTAATTCTGGCCCCACGCTTTGCGCTAAGAGCAAACGAAGCAGTGGCCCGGAGATAACCGCCCGCAAATTGAATCTTATCGGCGACTGTTCCGGATGGAGCAGCGCCCAAATTGAGGTCTTTACTGACGCAGAGATATCCGCTTATTATAGCTGTTTTACCGACGTATGTATTGTTCCCCGTAAGCGTGACCGCTCCATCGCCTGAGCCACCCTTGGTGACAGAAACGCTAGCGCCTGCCCCCCCGGAAATGACGCCTGAAACGGTAAGATATCCATTATTCCCTGTGGTATGATTTGCATTAAGTATAACGGAACCCGCTGGCCCCAGAATGATGTTACCACTAACCGTAAACGTCCCGTCAAGTATTCCCGCATAACTCTCAATAGTCCTGGATCCGCTTACTGACAGATTAATCGCCCAGTTGTTGTTGCCGGTATTACCAATGTTACCATTGAGCGCCAGATTGGTTCCAGCGCCGTAGCCATAAATAGCAAACCCGCCCTCATTGAAAGTCACATTTCCCACGCTGGCCAGCAGGTTATTCGTATTGATCTGCCGAGTAGTCCCAGTAAAAACAAGATTATCCCCGTTGCTAGGCAAGCCGTTATTCCAGTTCGCCGCATCATTCCAGTTTGCGCTGGTTCCCCCGCCGGTCCATGTATGTTCAATCCCTGCATTTGCGGGCAGGGTAAACAGAGCCGATACTGCAAGACACAATAAACTAATAATGTTCAGCTTCATAATATCCTCCCTCTTTCCGCTAAAATTCATCCCGGGTAATGATGGCTCAGGCTTTACCTGCCTTGACCTTTCGCTTAGGCTCTCCTCCGTGACATGAAGGACAAAGCCAAATTGCTAGTGAAGCCCGACTCCCCCGGTTTTTCCTGGCTGGCCCGCGCCTTGGGGCCCCGCCACGAAACGCTTCAGCTGTCCGATGAAGTCTGGACCACCATCGAACCCCTGCTCGAACCGCATGGTATTACAGGGTTGCTCTTCGACCACATTCAACGCGGCACGATCGAGGCGCCGGACCGGATCCAGTTCGATCTTGCGGCACGTCTGACACGTTGGAGCGAGGCCACGCGGGACTGGCCGGAACTTGCCTGCCTGGTGCTTGACGTGTTCCGCCAGAAAGGGATTCCTCATCTTGTCCTGAAAGGCTGGGCCTTGATTCCCCTGGTGTATGGCGGCAACCGGGAACTGCGCGAGACGAGTGACCTGGATCTGCTCATTCCCCGCGCGAACCTGTCTGAGGCCGATGCCGTTTTGCGTGAGACCGGGTTCGCCATTCCGCCGCAGGCGGAGGTGTGGCCCGGGTTTGCCCACCGATTCAGCCAT
Organism: bacterium; assembly: GCA_037131415.1. GTDB lineage: Bacteria > Verrucomicrobiota > Kiritimatiellia > CAIKKV01 > CAITUY01 > JAABPW01. The sequence goes on from JBAXRC010000293.1 coordinate 3,612, forward strand.
GAAGCCCAATACGTTCGCCGATGTGGCAAACGCCGCCCGATGGGCGTGGATCTGCACTGGCAAGCCACGGGAAGCCCGCAACTGTGGCCTCTGGTGGGGCGCGACTGGTGTGCGCGCGCCCGGGAGGTCCAGTTCAATGGACATGCCATAAGC
>JBAXRC010000294.1:0-3757 GCA_037131415.1 bacterium
CACCGCGCACTTCAGTTTCAGTTCATGCTTCTGTTGAATCATAAATTCTCCCTGCGTGCCTTTCCCGAAAATACTGGCGTTACTTATGTATGGAATATAAAATTTATGCAATAGAAAAATGAAAGAAATCGTTAGGGGTCAGTTACAGGGGGGAGCGTCCCCGTGGCCTTGTGCCACGGGTCGCAAAAAGGCTCGGTTCCTGCCACGCAAGGTGGCAGGGCACCCCATATCACTGACCTCTTACCCGCAGGTGTTCCTTTTACTTCAATCCCTTCCTGATCCGTGATATCAATGCAGATTCATCGTGAGGAGTAATTTATCATGAAGTCACAACCAGAATGTCTTGCGTGCATGTTCCGGCAGGCGCTGAATACGGCCCGGGCGGCCAGCCCGGATCCGACCACCCATACGAGAATCCTCAAGGAACTGGCCCGCCTCCTGCCCGCCATGGACATGACCCTGGCCCCGGCAACACTCTCCAAACCCATCTACGATACCGTATTCAAGGTCACGGGCATCCGCGACCCCTATGCCCGCCACAAGAAGGAAACCAACCAGGCCGCCATGGAACTCCTCCCCGGCCTGGAAGCCACGATCCGCCGGTCCAAGGACCCGCTCAAAACGGCCATCCACCTCGCCGCCGCCGGCAACATCATTGACCTGGGCATCGGCCACAAGTTTGACCTCAAGAAGGACGTCGTGCGGATCATGAAACAGGCCTTTACCATCGACGACTACAAGGCCTTCCGCAAGGAACTCAAGCCCGGGTGCAAACTCCTCTACCTCGGCGACAATTGCGGGGAAATCATCTTTGACCGCATTCTGGTGGAGCAACTCCTGGCACGTGGCGCCAATGTCACCTTTGTCGTCAAGTCGGGCCCCATCATCAACGACGCTACCCGGGAAGATGCTGTGTTCGCCGGCATCAGTGCCATCTGCCCGGTTATCGAGACAGGTTCCGACGATATCGGCGTCGGCTGGCCCAACACCTCCCCCGAGTTCCGGAAACATATCCGGCAAGCCGACATCATCCTGGCCAAGGGCCACGGCAATTTCGAGACCTGTTTCGGCCGCCCTGGTAATTATTATTTTCTCCTGAAGGCCAAGTGCGATATTGTTTCCGCTGAGCTGGGCGTTAAAACCGGAGCCACTGTTTTCAAGAGGGTAAAACCATGATCATTGAACCCCATATTCACATGTATTCCCGCACGACCGACGACTATGTCGCCATGTACAAGGCGGGAATCCGGGCCTGCGTTGAACCGTCTTTCTGGATGGGCTGCAACCGCCGCTACGCGGGCACATTTTTTGATTACTTCAACCTGATCCTCGAATTTGAGACAGTCCGGGCCCGCCGCTTCGGCATCGACCATTACTGCGCCGTCTCACTCAACCCGAAGGAAGCCGAAAACACCGCGCTCGCCAACGAGGTCATTGACGGACTTGCCACCTACCTGGACCACCCCCGCTGCGTGGCGCTCGGCGAAATCGGATTCAACGCCATCACGCCCAACGAGGAGAAGGCCTTTGCCCGGCAACTCCACATCGCACATGAGCGGAAAATGCCAGTCATTGTCCACCTGCCGCATCTGGACAAGCTGCGCGGAACACATCGCACCCTCGATATCGTGAAGCAGGAGGGAATCAACCCCGACCTCGTCGTGATCGACCATAACACGGAAGACACCATCAAGCTGTCACGCGACAGCGGGTGCTACTGCGGCATGACGGTCTACCCCATCTCCAAGCTGAACCCCGAGCGGGTATCGGCCATTATCCGGGAATACGGCAGCGAGCGCATGATCGTCAATGGGTCCGCCGACTGGGGCGTCTCCGATCCCCTCAGCCTGATCAAGGTGGTTGCACGGCTGCGGCAGGATGGCTTCCCTGAAAAAGACGTCGAACGACTCACCTCCGGAAACGCCATGGCGTTTTACAGCCAATCGGCAAACTGGAAGCCGGATTTCGGGATATCCCCCTTGGATCCCCGCGAATTCCAGAGGTAGGGCGGGCGTCCCCTGTTATTCCGATACCACCACACGCCAGACACAGGAAAAGACCAGCCCCGGCTGGAGCTTGATAATGCCGGGCTTGTGCACCAGCTGACCATCATGGCCAACGGGATCGGCATGGCCATACCACGGCTCAATACACACGAACGGGGCGCCGGGCTTGGCCCAGATCCCCAGACAGGGGTATTCTGGAAATTCAACCGTCAAACTTCGGGAGTGGCGACGGGAACAGAGCTTAACGGCGCGGGACTTGATCTTGGTGAAAATCAAGGCGTCGCGGTCGAAAAGGTCGCTCCGTAGCGGCAGCACCCTTTCATTAGACAAAACCCGCTCAGTCTTTGCGGACAGCAGGTGATTGGAATCCAGCAGCACCGTATCCAGCCGCTCCGGCTTCTCAAACTGCAGCGCGTAGTCCTCAACCTTGTCACCCGCCCCCCAATTGAGCCCGAAGCCGGGATGCTCGCCGATCGAGAAAAGCATCTCGGTCGGCCCGGAATTCGTCACCTCAGTAACCACCTCCAGCACATTTTCGCGCAACCGGTAATGCCGAATCAGGGCGAAATTGAAAGGATATCGCTTCAAGGTTTCCGGACTGGCCTGCAACCGGTAGGATAAGGCATCTTCCGAGGCAGCCAGAGGCTCGAAGGCCAGGTCACGGGCAAACCCATGCTGTTTCATCTCATAGGCCTTGCCCTCGAAGAGATACCGGTCATTGGCCAACTTGCCGACGAGCGGAAACAGGAGGGGTGCATGCCGCCCCCACACCGCAGGATCCGCCTGCCACAGATACTCCGCACCTGATGCGCCCTTAAGGGAGCATAATTCCGCCCCCAGACTCTTGACCGACACGGCAATCCTGGAATTTGAAATTGTATTGATCATTTGATTTTCAATGTTACTCCCAACATGTGATTCCTGTCATCCGGAATCTCTCAGACCAGGTATGGGGTCAGTTATAGGGGGTGCCCCGCCACCTTGCGTGGCGGGAACCAAACATTTTCGCGACCCGTGGCACAAGGCCACGGGGACGCCCCCCCTATAACTGACCCATGACCAGACCAGCCACTCTTAACGGCCAAACATATCCTTGAACTGGTTGCGCAACCAAATCAATATTGGCTTCCATGAGCATGACGGTTTCCATCGATGAGGTAGCAAGTGCCGCTGGAGTCTCGGAATCAACGGCCTCCAGGGTACTGGCAGGCAAGGCCAAGGAGGCCCGCATCGGCAAGGCAACCCAGGCCAGGATTCTGAGCGCAGCCGCCCGGCTTGGCTACCACCCGAACCAGCTCGCCCGCGACATGGCCCTTGGGAAAGGCGTGTCGCTGAACCAGATCACCCAGGTCGCTCCGGAACCGCCGCCTATACTCGAACCGGTGGCGAAGCCTGCGTCTGTGGTGGTGACTGAACCTGAGCCAACGCCGGTGGTGATTCAGGAACCGGCTATCCCGGTTTCAGAACCGGAACCTCAGCCAGAGCCCGTCACGCCACCCGGAAATCCCGAACCCGCACCAGTCGAGGCACCAACGGAACCTGTCACGGAGCCAACGGTTGTGGACGAACCCCAAAAGGAGCTAGTTGCCAGCACGGAACCGGAGCCGGCACCGCCGATCATCATTCAGCAGACGCCTGATCAACCCAGCGAAGTTTCGCCTCCCTTGCCCGACCTAGGAGCCTGTTGAAAAAAAACATGGCGCAAGGCGCCTGGAGGGCGAAGCTTGCTGAGCCGTGTCACCTGGCGAGCA
>JBAXRC010000295.1:0-3747 GCA_037131415.1 bacterium
CTGCACCGCCGCCTTTCCCTTCCATCCTGTATAGGCCAGCGAAAAGTAATAGATCGAGAACAGCAGGATCAAGATTCCAAACCCGTACTTGACCCAGGTCATCCATGTGCCGGGCTTGGGAAGACAGGAGAGCCCGGCCCCGGCAAGCGGCCACGGCAAAGCCATTCCCAGCCCCAACACAAACGGCAGGACAACCCCGATCCAGGCTCCCTGGGCGTAAAGATTCCCGGACAGCAACAGCACCGCAATGACAACCGGGGCCACACAAGCGCCTGCCAGAAGGGCGGCGACACCACCAATGGTCAACGCGGTGACCACGCCTCCGCGTGAGGCCCCGGGATTGCCGACACTTCCGGACTGGAAACGCGTGAGATCGATCGCAAAGACATCGAACATGGCCAGCGCCAGAATCACGAACAGCACGCCAATGGCCCCATTGAACCAGGGCATGGAATTCAGTGCGCCGAATTGGGAACCGGTGAGCACCACCACCAGGCCCAGGGTTCCATAGACCAATGCAATTCCGGCCCCATACGCACTGCCCAGAATAAACCCCCTCATCCGGGTACTATCCTGCGCCCCCACACCGAGTATCGCCAGATTGATCGGGATCATCGGCAACACACAGGGCGTGAGGTTCAGAAGCAGCCCCCCGATCAGAATCAACAGGATCGTCCAGACCGCTCCCTTTTCCTTCAAAAAATCAACGGGATTGGCGATGAACAGGGAAAGTCCAGACTTCTTCGGCGTTTCTCGTCCTTCCGCATGATCGAGTAATTCCAAAAAGTCAGAAACCTTCAAATATCCAGCCGCACGGGCGGTTACCTCATGGGAGCTAGCCCCATTACTCCAGATTCCCGAAGGGGCGCCGCCTGCGGGCGGCTTGTCCTCGCGACCCGCCCCCGGTTCCTTCTCCCCTTCAACCCTGAAAACACGGGTTTTCGGAAAAAAACATTCCCGCTCATTGCAACCCTGGTACGTAAACTTGAAATCAAAACCCGCCCGGCCGGGCCGTCCAACGTCGTATTGCAAAGTCACATCCTGCGCATAAACATCACGCTCGTCGCCCGAAAAGGAATCCTTGATCCTGACAGGCGGGTCGCCGCCACTCCGAAAAAACGCCGCCCCGTCTTCCCGTTCGGCGGTGATCGCATCGGCATAAATATGACACCCTTCCGGAATGGCAATCGAAACAGAAATGGCCACGTTTGAAGAAGACTCGTTCCGGGCAAAGGAAACACGAAAGGGGTCCGCCGCCAAAGCCGGCAAGGAACAAACACACGCGAGAAATGAAATCAACAGGGTGCGCATCAAAGTCCCCTTAAGCAGCTGATCGCTTCGGCCATTTGGCTACAGTCTGCAAAATATCCCGGACAAAAGCGCATTCACATATGAGGGGACAGGGGGCTATGTTTTCCCGTCGAAGGCAATAGCCACTACACTCCTTGGCCGGAGTCGGGTGCCCCTTGAAAACAGCCCCCTTATGAAGGTCGAAAAACCATCCGGCGGGAACGGCAAGTGTTGTCTTGCATCCTTCAGTCAGATGATTGAAAAGAAAGAAACCCTCCTGCAAGTGCTCAAAATTAACCTGATAGCCGATTACTTCCACCTGGGGATCACTCATGAAATTATCCCGTGAGAGCCATTCATAACCACACGAACAAGCCCGGAAATTCATAAGATCATCCTTTTCTTTGGCCAAGCCACGGGCGGCCTCCCGGCCGCCCGCTGTTCAGGCCGCGATCAGCTTCCCGCGCCGCGCTTCCCCAGCTGCTTGTCAACCATAAGCAGGGTGCCGGCCGATGATCCCGCCATTTTCAGCATGGACAGGATGTCGCTATCATTCGCCTCTTCCTCGATCTGCTCGGTAATATACCATTGCAGCAGGGATTGAGTCGCATAATCCTTTTCCGCAACCGCAAGCCCCATCAGGTCATTCAAGGACTTGGTGATGTACTGCTCATGGGTCAGGGTGGCCCCGAACAGCTCCATCAGAGACTTGAAGGCGACCTTCGGCTTCTCAATGGCGGCCAACTCCACCGTCGCGCCCTGACTGAGAAGATAGTCATAAAACTTCAAGGCATGCCCCTGCTCCTCCTGGAACTGGATCCGAAACCACTTCCCGGCACCCTTGAAGCCCAGGCTCACGGCATGGGATGACATTCCAAGATAGAGATAGGCCGAGAACATCTCCCGGGCAATCTGGTCGTTGATCGCTTTCTCGATTTTTTTTGTGATCATGGTTAACCCTTCCAAAGCCCATGCAGGTTGCAATATTCGCGCGCCACCACCGTGGCGCCCTTGACACCCTCGAAGAACGCCACCGGCGGCTGTCCCGGCTTGAGATACTGGCGGAGGATCTCGTCCCCGACAATCAACTCGATCCATTCAATGAAATGCTTTTCCTCCATCGGGTGCAAGACGCTTCCGACCGTCACCTTAACCCCGTTCGGCAACCGTTCGACTACGGGAATATGCTTTTCCTTCGAGGCATCCACCGTGTTTTCGGTCAACTTTACCATTTCGACCCCGCAGCAAACCATCACACCGTCCGCCCCATGGACAACCTCGACCATATTGCCGCACATCCCGCACTTGTAAACTTCCATTCTAGTCGTCATTGCATTTCTCCTGGTTGGTTATCACTGCGCCGAAAAATCATCCTTACCTACGCCACAATCCGGACAAACCCAATCCCCCGGGATGTCCTCAAATACGGTTCCCGGCCCAATCCCATGATCAGGATCACCCGCCGCAGGATCATACACGTAGCCGCACACGTTACACACAAACTTCATTCCCAGGTCTCCTTTCGTCTTTCTATTTCCGTTTCAAATCCCGTTCTTCATGGGCGGCTAATTCATTGACTGCCGCCGTACGTACACGATACGCACAATCCTTGGCCAAGCCAAACAAAGAAACACAATTTTCATCACGACACTCGTTGTTTCCCTTGTCAGCCAGAGCCACCATTGCAGTGGCCATTTCAATCAGGTGTTTCAAATTGATGTTTTCTTCACGCATTATGCTTCAATAATGCAATAGTCGTGCCGACTTCAGGGGATTCTCAGAGCGCATATCATAAGCGACTGCATTTCAATGTATTACAGTGAAAATATAATCATAGAAACCTGCCAGCCTCCTGTCTCATGACCTGTCCGGTGTATCAGGAGTCAGACGGATCCGTCTCATCCATGAACCGGTAAAGCGTTGCGCGGGAGACACCAAGGGCCTTTGCGGCGGAAACTTTGCTTCCCCCCGCCTCCTCAATGGTTTTCAGGACAAGTTCCTTGGTGAGACGCAGCCGGCCCTTGACGGGCTTGAGCGCCCGGGGGGATTCCGCCGGAAGCGGTACGGCAACCGCCTTCAAGGCGATGGGAGGGAGGTGCTGCAACCCGATCACCTCCGCCTTGCATTTGATCAGGGCAAACTGGATCCAGTTCTGGAGTTCCCGGACATTGCCGGGCCAGGAGTACGCCAGCATAAAATCCAACGCCTCGCTGGAGAAACGGATCGTCTTCGGGCCCGCATACCGTTTCAGGAAATGATTGGCCAATTGCGGGATATCCGTTCGACGTTCGCGCAGGGGGGGGACCACCAACGGCACCACGCTTAAGCGGTAAAACAAATCCTCCCGGAACTTCCCGGCCGCCATTTCCTTCTGGAGGTCACGATGCGTGGCGCTGATCACCCGCACATCCACCTTGATGGTCTTTTCGTCCCCGACCCGCTCGAAACAGCCTTCCT
>JBAXRC010000296.1:0-3738 GCA_037131415.1 bacterium
ATACCGTGCCGAGTTCGGCCCAGCGCAACGGCAGGTCCCGGTAGGAATGCTTGTTGTTCTTGTAGATCTGGATATGGAACGGGCAGTTCATCGGCTTGGCATAGTACGACACGTCGTCGATCACCATCGGCGCGTACATGTTCTCGGCATAGAAGCCGAGATGCCCGGAGGTTTCCCAGAGCCCCGCCCGGCCGATGTGCGGCGTGTAAAGCAGCTCGTAGCCCGCCTTGAAATGCTCCTTGCGCCAGTACTCCTCGATGATCGAGCGGATGCGGGCGCCCTTGGGGTGCCAGTGGATCAGGCCCGGCCCGACATCCTCCTGCACGCTGAAAAGGTCCAGCTCCCGGCCCAGCTTGCGGTGGTCGCGCTTCAACGCCTCCTCGAGGCGCAGGACCTGCTCATCCAGCTCCTGTTGCGACTGGGCCACGATCCCGTAGAGCCGCTGGAGCATGGGATTGGTCTCGATGCCGCGGAAATAGGATCCGGCCACCGACGAGATCTTGAACGCCTTGAGCTCGCCCGTGCGCGCCACATGCGGACCGCGACAGAGATCCAGGAACCCGCCACAACGGAAAAACGTGATCGTCTCCCCTTCCGGGATATCGGCGAGGCGCTCGAGCTTGTAGCGCTGACCGGCGGCCTCCAGGGCGGCGAGGGCTTCCGTCCGGCTCATCTCGAGGCGCTCGAAGGGAACATTCTCGGCCACGATTTTGGCCATCTCGCGCTCGATCAGCGGGAAGTCCTCGGGAGTGAAACGGTGCGGCAGGTCAAAATCGTAGTAGAAGCCTGCATCGGTGGAGGGACCTATGTCCAACTGGACCTTCTCGTAAAGCCGACAGACTGCGGCCGCCATGACATGCGCCGTACTATGACGCAAAATTTCTAAATCCAAGGGTGACACTCCTCAAGAAAATGATTGAAAACAGCGCGGATTTAACAGGAATCAGCACGCTCCTGTCAACTGTTATTCCCCCAGGACATTCCCCCCTTAAGTCATGCCATAGGGGTGAGGGGGGGGTATGAGCCACTGAAATGTTTATTAAGAATGGCGGCTCAATAGTCATACCCACTGCGGCCCGGCGACCAGAACCCTCGACCGGGGGCCGGGTCCGGTGATTTCCGAATCCCGCTAACTCAGTCGCTTCAGATATCCCTTGGGATTCCAGGTGATCAGCAGGGATTCCTTTTCCCGCTCGATCGAAAACCGGGGATTATGCTCCATGAACGCGGTGATAGCCTCATAGGGCCCCGGTTCCGGTCCTTCATCCAGACCATGGTGACAGATGCTGTCTTCCACAATCAGATAGCTTCCAACGGTCACAAGTTGTGAATATTTCTCCAGAATGTTGAGCGTGTTCCGGTATTCATGCGAACTATCCTCAATGACCAGGACGGTGGCCGCACCGCCACACATCGCCGCGATTTCATCAAAGACCCCGCACGCATCGCCGGTGACCCAGGTTATCCGCGGATGATTCCTCGCTTCCTGATACACGAGCGCATGATTCACATCGACCGCCAGGACACGACCCTTGCCAAGATGATCACACAAATGCGCCAGCGAAAGGGTGCTCCCTCCACGAAGATTGCCAATTTCGATGATCACGTCCGGCTTTAAGGCGCAGATGATCTCCTGATAGATCCAGAAATCCATGGGGTTGCGCTGACAGGGAATTCCAAAATAGGTCGACTCCTTCAGAACCCTGGCTTGAATGATGGCCAGGACTTCCCCCAGCGTTTTACCCAGCGAATCCTCCATGTGAGCATTATCCGTCGGCATGATCAGAGCCCCCCCCTTGAGAGATTGACAAGAGTCACAGATTTAAACGGGATCCCCACCAAACCGTGGCGGATCTTGTCCGAGGCAATCCTCAACACCACCGCGTCGTGAAGCCAATGGTGAAGGATATGCGAAAAGGGGTCCCCTTCCGCGACCGAAACCGTCATGGAGTAGTCCCCGTTCTGCAACAAGGGAAACTGGAATTGAAACACGGCCTTGATCGTGTCGCCCGCCTTCACCGACAGGGGGGGATTGACGTGGGTATACGTGTGTTCGCCAAACAGGATCTGCCCCAGCCGGTCTTTGACAATCCACCCGACCAGGGGGCTGTCCATGCGTTCGTTGACGGTGGCCGTAATTTCCACCATGACCTGCTCACCCCCGTACAGCACAGGCATTTCCATCCCATCCGCATTGAGCACGTTGACGGACAGGATTCTGGCTTTCCCCGTCTCCCACCCCGTCGCCGCGTCAAGCTGCGAAAAGAAGGTGACAGCCATTCCCTTGTCGATGGCGCTGTCCGCTGTCTGAACTTCGCGCTCCGGTTTCGGGGGCCTGGGAGAAGCCCCTCCCACCGTTCTCAAGAAAACCTTGTCTCCACAAATCTCCTGCTGCGTGAAATGCATGTAGGCCTCGACGACGTCCTTCGCCAGCCCGGACTTGACCACCTTGCCCTTGTCAAGCCAGAGCACACGCTGACAGAGATTGACGACACTTCCGGTATCGTGGCTTACAAATATGACCGTCCCCTTCTCCATGAAGTCACGAAGGAATCTCATGCACTTCTGCGTGAACACGGCATCACCGACGGCCAGGGCTTCATCTATCACCAGGATGTCCGCATCCACATGGGCGATCACCGAAAACGCCAGACGCACAACCATCCCGCTGGAATAGGTTTTCACCGGCTGCTCGATAAAGTCACCAATGTCAGCGAAGGCGGCAATGGCCTCAAAGCGGGCATCGATCTGCTGCTGTGTCAAGCCGAGCACGGCCGCATTCATATAGACGTTTTCACGCCCGCTGAATTCAGGATTGAAGCCGGACCCCAGTTCCAATAACGCGGCAACCCGGCCGCAGGTCTGGACGCTGCCGCTGGTCGGGTGAAGCGTTCCGCAGATCATTTGCAGCAGAGTCGATTTCCCGCTGCCGTTGCGCCCGATGATGCCAATCGTCTCCCCCTTTTTGACTTCAACCGAGACCTCCTGGAGTGCCCGGAACTCACGGAAATACGCCCCGGGTTCCCTGCCAGCCAATGCGCGCAGGGGGGGGATCACGAACTGCTTGAGCCGATCACGTGGACGGGCGTAGATCTCGTAGCGTTTGCTGAGATTACTGATGCGAATGGCGACATCGCTAGAGGACATCGGCAAACCCCCTCCTGGTTTTCTGGAACCAGGCAAAGCCCGCCCAGGCGATGGCCGTGGCGGCGAGGGTATAGAGCCCCAACCCCGTCCAATCCGGAAACTCTCCCAGAATCAACACCCCGCGCGCCTGCTCGATGATAAAGGTGAGCGGGTTCACCAGGATCACTGTCTGGAATTTCCCCGGCACTGCCGCCAACGGGTAGAACACCGGGGAAAGAAACATCATGATCGTCGTGATGATCCCGACGGTTTGCCCGACATCACGCAGGAACACCCCCACGGAGGCGAGCAACCAGGACAGCCCCAGGGTGAGAACGACCAACGGCAACAGAACCAGCGGGACGAACACGGCGGTCCAATTCAACGCTCCATTGAAAACCACATAGGCCATCAACAACACACCCAGGCTGATGAGACAGTGGAACAGCGCGGCCCCCATGGCGACAACGGGAAGAATCTCCAGGGGAAACACGACCTTCTTGACATAATTGACGTTCGAGAGGATCAGGCCCGGAGCACGGTTAATGACCTCCACAAACAGATTGAGAACAATCAGGCCCGCGAACAGCATTATGGCGAACTCTGTTTTAC
>JBAXRC010000297.1:0-3726 GCA_037131415.1 bacterium
GAATGCCCGGCCGGAATGCATCGGAATGGGTGGCCGGAATGCGTCGGAATACGCAGAATTTGTCCACATTCTGCCCATAAAAGCCCTCGAATGCATGAATTATGCCACAATTCTTAACATATTAACACTTGAACTGAATGCCAATAACAGGAATAATCATGACCTTTGTTTCCAACTAAGTCCGGCATGTCTCTCCGGCATGACAAACTATTTCTGTGGATATTATGGACAAGACCGCTTTATTAGACCTGATCTATGTCATGGCCTTCCTGGCCGGTGGCTTGGTCCTGGGAATCGCACCCATGATCCTGGCGCTCATCCTGGCTCCCCGGAAAACCCGGTCCCATGCCGGGAAAACCCTGGAAGTGATTGAGTGCGGCGTCCCCGGCATTGGTTCCACCTGGATCCGGTATGGGGTTGTCTATTACCTCTATGCCCTCATTTTCGTGGCGTTTGCCGTGGATGTCCTGTTCCTGTTTCCGGTCGCCGTTATCTATAATACAAGCCCCGGCTGGACGGAACTGTTCGAATTCGTCCTCTTTGTCGGTATCTTGGCCCTCGTAATCGTTTATGCCTGGATGAAAGGAGTGTTCACTTGGACGAGCAAACTCAAGTCCCCCCGGGATTGATCCACTTTGCCGCAATGGACCAAATCCTCGATCTGGCGCGCGCCAACTCGTTGTGGCCCATGACGTTCGGACTTGCCTGCTGCGCCATCGAGATGATGGCCACCGGCGCCGCCCGGTTTGATATGGCACGGTTCGGCTGCGAGGTGTTCCGTCCCTCCCCCCGCCAGAGCGATGTCATGATTGTCTGCGGCACGATCAATAAGAAGATGGCGCCCGCCGTCGTCACCCTCTACGACCAGATGCCTGAACCCAAGTGGGTGATTGCCATGGGCAACTGCGCCATCTCCGGCGGTCCCTTTGTCTTCCCCGGCCAGTACAACGTTGTCGAGGGCGTGGACAAGCTGTTTCCCGTGGACGTGTATATCCCGGGCTGTCCCCCGCGTCCGGAAGCTCTCATAGAAGGGTTTCTTGAACTTGAGAAGAAACTCACCGGCAAGCGGCGCTGGCCGATTGCCAAGGCGCAATAACAGGTAAAGCCATGACGATTCCGGATTTAAAAACAAGATTGGGCGAAATCGCGCAGGGTGGCGCAACTCCGCCGGTCACCCCGACCGAGGGTGAGCCGGCTACCCCGGTGGCGCCCATCCTTGAGACGGATCACGCCAAGCGCGGCACCGATCTTGATGTGACCGTTCAGCCTGACCGCATCCCGGATGCAGCAAGGATCATGGATCAGGGCGGATACACGCTGGAGGCCATCACGGGGGTGGATTGGATCGCCGACAAGCAATATGAAGTCGTTTATGACTTCACCTCCTTTGCCTCAGGCAAGCGGGTGGCGGTCCGGACCCGGGTCCCGCGCGACATCCCCGCTCTGCCTTCAATCCACGCGATTTTCCCCGGCGCCAACTGGCACGAGCGCGAAACGCATGACTTCTTCGGGATCAAGTTCAGCGGGCATCCCCAGCTGACCCCCCTGCTCCTGCCCGAGGACGCCACGTTCCATCCCCTTCGAAAGGACTTCGGCACGTGAGCAGTGAAGGACAAACCATCCACCGCGAGACTTTCGTTGTCAACCTGGGGCCCCAGCATCCGGCCACCCATGGCGTGCTGCGCATCAAGCTCACCATGGATGGCGAATATATCGATGACGCCGAACCCGTCATCGGGTACGGGCACCGGATGCACGAGAAGATGGGCGAGAACCGGACTTACGCCAAATTCCTGCCCAATACCGCCCGCATGGACTACGTGGCGGCGATGTTCAATACCCATGGCTACGTGTGCGCCGTCGAGCGCCTGGCGGGAATCACCGTGCCGGAGCGCGCGGAATATATCCGCGTGGTCACCGCCGAACTGAACCGGCTGGCCAGCCATCTGCTGTGGGCCGGGGCCTTCCTGATCGACCTGGGCGGATTCACACCCCTGCTCTACACCTTCGATGACCGCGAGCACATCCTGGACCTCCTTGAATCCGTCACCGGCGCCCGCCTGACCTTCTGCTACTACCGGTTCGGCGGAGTCTGCAACGATGTCGACGACCAGTTCGTGACGGGCACGCGGGAGTTCATCACCCGGTTGCGCAGCCGTATGCCGATGTACCACGCACTGATCACCAAAAACATCATCTTCCGGAAACGGTGTGAGGGCATCGGCATCATTTCGGCGGAAACCTGCCGCCGCTATGGCGCCACCGGCCCCGTGGTTCGCGGCTCCGGCATCGCCTACGATGTCCGCAAGGCGGAACCCTATTCCGCCTATCCCCGGCTCAACTTCAACATCCCCGTCTACCCGGAGGCCGACTGCATGGCCCGCTACCTGGTGCGCATGGATGAGATGATGGAGAGCATGCGGATCATCGAGCAGGCGCTCGACCTGATGCAGCCGGGCCCCGTCATGGCCGAGAAGATCCCGAAAATGCTCAAGCCGCCCAAGGGCGACTGCTACTTCAATGTCGAGTCGGCCCGGGGAAGTTTCGGCGTGCGCGCCATCAGCGACGGCACGGACAAGGCCTACCGCCTGAAGCTGCGTTCCCCCTGTTTCTCCAACATGAGCCTGTTCCAGGAATGTTCGCGCGGCATGTTGCTGGCCGATGCGCTCGCCCTGCTGGGCAGCCTGGACCTGGTAATCCCGGATATGGACCGCTAATGAACATACCCAAGGAATTCATCATGGAAATCGTGCGGCTGGCCCTCTACGCCATCGCGCTGATCGGGTTTGCGGCCTTCAACGCCGCCTATCTCTCCCTCATGGAGCGGAAAGTTCCGTCCTGGTTCCAACTGCGGTACGGTCCCAAGGAAGTCGGGCCCTGGGGCCTGTTGCAGCCGGTTGCGGACGGGATCAAGCTCGTCACCAAGCAACTGCTTGTGCAGCGCGGTGCCGATGCCGTCCTGTTCAAGATCGCCCCCGTCATGATCGTCCTGCCGGCCATCATGTGCCTGTCGACCATCCCCTGGAGCGAAACCCTGGCCCCCCGCAACATCAACCTCGGGCTCCTGATGATCTTCTCCTTCTCCGCCATCAACGTGATGGCGACCATGATCGGCGGCTGGGCGTCCAACAACAAGTACTCCAGCATCGCGGCTGCCCGCGTCGTGGCCCAGAATGTCGCCTACGAGATTCCGCTCCTGCTCGTGATGGTGGCGCTGGTGATGGTCACCCACACCTTCAACCTCCACACCATCGTCGACCAGCAGGCGGGCTGGTTCTGGAACTGGAACATCCTGAAGCTATCCGCCAGCCCCCTGATGCCGGTGGCCTTCATCATCTACTTCATCTGCATGCTGGCGGAGGCCAACCGGGCGCCCTTCGACATGGTCGAGGCCGAGAGCGAACTGATCGCCGGAGCCTTCACCGAGTACTCCGGCATGGGGTTCGGCCTCTTCTTCATCGCCGAATACTGCAACATCATCGTGGGGTGCTGCATCGGCACCATCCTGTTCCTGGGCGGCTGGCAATGCCCGTTCAACCTCCTGCCGGGCCTGCACTGGTTCCTGATCAAGATGTACTTCCTGTGCTTCGTCGTCCTCTGGGTGCGCTGGTCGTTCCCGCGGACCCAGTTCTACGGGCTGCTGAACCTGTCCTGGAAGATCCTCATCCCCATTGCTCTCGTCCACCTTATCCTCACCGCGGTCATGCTCAAACTCTTCTAATACCA
>JBAXRC010000298.1:0-3705 GCA_037131415.1 bacterium
TCCACGCCGTTGACATTCCGGGGCAGCCCGGCATTGGCATGAACCAGGATGGGGGTTGTGGGAGCCGCCTCCCGCATTTCCCGCACGATCTCGACCATCCGCTCCATCCCGTTGCCGCAATTGGTGCCGATGACATGGGCCCCGGCCTCCACCGCCGCCTGGGCCGCCTGCGCGGGGGAAACCCCCATCATGGTCCGGTAGGTGCCCTGCACCGTCCGCTCAAAGGTGAAGGTGCAGATCGCCTCGCAGGAGGTATTCTCGCGGGTGGCCCGGATGGCCGCCACGGCTTCGTCAATCGCGCTCATGGTTTCGATGCAGATGGCATCCGCCCCGCCCGACTCCAGCGCAACCGCCTGCTCCTTGAAAAACTGGAGGAAATCCTCCTCGGTCACATCGCCCATGACCGTCATCATCCCGGTCGGCCCGACAGACGCGATCACCCAATGGTCCCGGCCGGCGGCCTTGCGGGAAATGGACGCCGCCGCCTGGTTGAGCTCCACCGTCCGGTCCGCCAAACCGAAATGCTGGAGCTTGCAGCGGGTTCCGCCAAAGCTGTCGGATTCAATCATGTCGGCCCCGGCATCGATGTAGCTTTTGGCAATGTCGAGCACATCGGGCGCATGCGTGACGCACCACAGCTCGGGGCATTCCCCGGGCTGCATCCCCTTCTTTTGCAGGAAGGTCCCCCATGCCCCGTCCGACACCAGCACCCGTCCCGCCTTGACCGCTTCAACAAGAGTCATTTTCGCCATGGCCTTTTCTCCTCTTAAGCCCGTCACGTTACCCATTCCCCCATTTCTAATCCAGCCGTTAATTTATCCTTGGGAGTCAGGGTCATCCCATCGGAGTGAACCGTTTCCCCTCTTCTGGAGGGCGAGGCTTGCCATCAGGGTCGCGAGACGAAGGGGTTTCCGGCGATGTAGAAACGGAGATGGCGACGGGCCCAGGAACCGGCATAGTCAACGCCGATACGGGGACGCTTCACGATCCTGAACCGAGCCGGCAAGTCATCGGTAATGTGGAAATCAGCGCTAAGCAGGTCGCGGCCGTTCAGGTGCCTGTCTATGCCCATCGCCCGGCAAAGCAGGCCCGGCCCCTGGGTTCGGGTTTTGATGGCGCCTACGGGCTCCACAGCGCGGATCAGGACCGCCGAGGCATGCCCTACCCCTTCAGTCACCACGTTCATGCACCAGTACATGCCGTAGATCAGGTAGACATAGGCATGGCCGGGCGGACCGAACATGGGGGCATTGCGGTCGGTCAGCCCCCGGCAGGAATGGGAGGCCTTGTCGTGGGCTCCGACATAGGCTTCGACCTCCACGATACGCCCCACCCGGTCACCGTGCACGAGGCATTTCCCCAGCAATTCCCTGGCCACCGTCACCGTGTCGCGGTCATAAAACGAGCGGTTCAGCTTTGCCACAGGATGACCTCCCCTAAAACAAAACGGCCGCCCTTTCGGACGGCCGCGTCATTCCCGGTGATCGGAAGCGATCAGGCATTGGCCTTCTTGGCCAACTCCACGATCTGGATGAACCCGGTCGGATCGTTGAAGGCGATCTCCGACAGCATCTTGCGGTTCAGCTCGATGCCGGCCTTCTTGAGGCCCTGGATGAAACGGTTATAGGGCATTCCCTGCTCGCGCACGGCCGCCGAGATACGGACGGTCCACAGCTGGCGGTAATCCCCCTTGAGCTGCTTGCGGTGCACATAGGCCAACCGCATCGCGCGATCCACCGCCTCGGTCGCCTGGCGGAACAATTTGCTGCGCGAACCCCGGAACCCGCGGGCTGCTTTCAGTGTGAGTTTGCGGCGCTTACGTGACGCCGGTGCATTGGTTGCTCTTGGCATGGTCTCGTCCTTTCAGTACGTTCAGATCATTTCCGCGATGCGCTTGTGGTCGGCGTCGTTGATTGTCTTGCCGCCGCGCATGTTGCGTTTGCGTTTCCGCGATTTGCTGCTCAGAAGATGACCGCTGCCGGGGCGCTGGTAGATCAGCTTCCCTGTGGCGGTTTTCTTCACTCTCTTGCTCACCATCTTTTTCGTTTTTTTCTTAGGCATAAGTCTCCTCATTCCGGCTCGGATCACGGCACAACAAACCAGCCGAAAACCTCCGGGGAAAAACAAGGGGTGGACTCTACAGGAGAGCATCCCACCCCGCAAGCTTTTTCAGGATCAGTTCTGTCCGGGCGCTACCGGCGGCTTCACCACCGGAACCGGAGCCGGTTTCGGCGCCGGGATCACGATCGGGTTTTGCAGGCCGGCCGGACGCGCCGGCGGCGGCGGGACATGGGGGGCATGCGAGACCGGCTTGCCGGCCCTCGTACCCAACACCATGACAATGCTGCTGCCAATCAGTTTCGGCAGCATATCCGCCTGGGCGCACTCCTCGCACCGCTTCAAGACGCGATTCATCACCTCGAACCCGAGTTCCCGGTGGGCATTCTCACGGCCACGGAAGTAAAGGGAACACTTCACCTTCATCCCCTTCTGCAGAAATCCATGGATATGATTCAGCTTGGTTTCGAAATCATGATCCCCGACATTGGCGTGGAACTTGATTTCCTTCATCTCCGCCGCATGCTGGTGCTTGCGGGCGTCCCGCTCCTTGCGGGCCTGCTCGTATTTGAACTTGCCGAAATCCATGACGCGGCAAACCGGCGGATCGGCATTGGGTGAAACTTCCACCAAATCCAAACCGGCACGAACGGCGATACCCATGGCTTCACTGACCGTCATGACGCCGGCCATATTCCCGGCGGCGTCAAGCAACCGCACCTGCGGGCACCGGATACGGTGATTTACTCTGATAGTCTGCGGACGAATGACCTACCTCCTTGTTGCGGGGCTTTCTGCGACCCCTGTGTTCCCACCACCAGCCTTGCTCGCGACTTCATCACGCAGCCGGCTGACCAAATCCTCAAGTTTCATCGTTCCCAGGTCGCCCGCCATGCGGCTGCGGACCGAAACAAGCCCGGCCTCGGCCTCACGCGCGCCCAGGACCAGCATGTAGGGAATCTTCTCCATCTGCGCGTTGCGGATCTTCGCGCCAAGCTTGTCCGAACTGGAATCCATGGCCACCCGGAAATCCTGCTCGCGCAGCGCCTCGACCAGTTTCTCGGCCGCCGGAAGCACCTTGTCGTTGATCGGCAGAACCCGGACCTGCTCCGGCGCCAGCCAGAGCGGGAACGCCCCGGCGAAGTGCTCGACCAGCACGCCGAAGAACCGCTCCAGGCTGCCCAGCAGGGCGCGATGCACCATGTAGGGACGGTGCTCCCTGCCGTCATCGCCGTGATAGGCCAGTTCGAACCGTTCGGGCAGGTTGAAATCAAACTGGATGGTGCTCATCTGCCACTCACGGCCGATGGCGTCCTTCACCTTGAGGTCGATCTTGGGGCCGTAAAACGCGCCGCCGCCCTCGTCCACCACATAGGGGATGCCCTCGCCGTCCAGCGCCTGGCGCAGCGAGTCCGTGGCCTGCGCCCAGCGCTCGGGCTCACCCACGGCCTTGGCCGGCTTGGTGGCCAGGTAGGCGGTGATCTCGGTAAACCCGAAGGAGCGCCAGATCCGGAGCGCGAAGGCCACCGTACGCTTGACCTCGTCCACGATCTGTTCCGGGGTGCAGAAGATATGCGCGTCATCCTGGGTGCACCCGCGCACCCGCAGGAGCCCGTGCAGCACGCCGGTCTTCTCGTAGCGGTATAC
>JBAXRC010000299.1:0-3699 GCA_037131415.1 bacterium
CCTATGACCTCTACCAGGCCTATCTGGCTCCCAAGAAGAGCGATGCCCACTACATGTGGATGGGCCGCGTCGCGACGGTCGCCGGCATCCTGGTGAGTATCGGCTGCGCCTACTTCGCGGCCATGTACAACAACGCCATGGATGTCATCCAGCTGGTGTTCGGCTTTGTGAATGCGCCCCTGTTCGCCACCTTCCTGCTCGGAATGTTCTGGAAGCGGATTACGGCGACCGGCGCCTTCCTCGGCCTGCTGCTCGGCACCCTGACCTCGGGCGCGTTCCATGCCCTGACCCTCGCCTCGGGCAACGCCCCGGGCGTCAAGGGCGGCTATGTCGCGGTCATCCAGAGTTTCCCCAGCGAAATGGCCCAGAACTTCTGGCTGGCCTCCTTTGCCTTCATCACCTGTCTGGTCCTGACCACCGTGATCTCGCTGGCGACCAAGCAGACGAAGACCGATGCGGATCTGGCCGGGCTGGTGTATTCGCTGACGCCGAAAATCGACTCCGGGAATGAGCCCTGGCACCGACGGCCCGGCGTGCTTGCCGTTATTCTGCTTACCGTTTGTGTTATTCTGAACATCATCTTCTTCTAAACTTTTCGGAAAGGAAACTGCCATGACACTCGATATCTGTTGGCCAATCGGACTGATGTTTTCCCTCGTCGGAGCGATGTTGACGATTTACGGGTTCATGACCCGGGCGTCAGAGGAAATGTATAAGCGTTCCCTCGACATCAACATCAACCTGTGGTGGGGCGTGCTCTTGCTGGTATTCGGCGGGTTCATGCTGTTGAGCGCCTGGAAGAATTCCAAAAAAACGAAATAACAGGGCTTCCCATGAAACCATCCTCCGTGGATCTCGAAATGCGCAAGGCCCTCATCCGCATCGCGCGGCAGAAACGCCTCAGGATTGAGGGGGGCAGGATCAGGCGGACCTCCTCCCGGTTCTGCCTGGGCGTGGAACACGGCGATTACAACGGAACCGAATTGTTCGGCGTTGGCACCGATCGTTTCATCTGGATGGCCTACAAGCCGAACGGCACCGACCGGATCCGCCTCTACAGCGACAACTTCCCGGGTGACGGGGTCATTGAGTTCAAGTCCGGCCGGATCCCCCCGCCGCGGCATCAGTCCATTGCCGACAGCTGGGCTCGGTTTCCCTTCGGATGTGATTACATCCTGCGGAAAGCCGGGTTTGAGCTGAAGACCGGGTTTGACGCCGTGCTGATCGGCAATATTCCCGGCGGAGGAATGTCCCGTTCCGCCTCGCTCACGCTGAACCTCCTGCTCACCATGATGGAGGTCAATGGCCTGGCGACGGGTAAGGACAAGATGCAGATCATTGATCTGGCCCAGGCGGTTGAGAATGAATACATCGGCTCGCCCTGCGGCCAGCTCGACCAGATCATGATCTATTTCGCGAAGGAGGGGATGGGGACGCATTACAACCCCAAGACCCGCGCCATCAAGTATATCCCGCTCGGATCGAAAGCCTCGGACTTCCGTATCGTGAGCCTCGATACCGGAACCGTTCGACCCGGGCTGGAGAAATCCACCTACCGGCTTCGCCGCAAGGAATGTGATGATTTTGCCGCCCTGGCCGGAAAGAAATTTGGCTTTACCCACCTGGCCGATGTGCGGGATGAGAAACTCTACCAAAAGGTGATGGCCGCGTTCGGGAAGAGCCACCCGGATCATTGCGACCGTCTTGCCTATATCTACGGCGCACAGAAACGGTTTTACCGCATGCTCAAGGCGTGGCGCTCCGGTGATATCACGACCGTCGGCTCTATCTTCCGCGAGGATGGCATCGGGCTCCGGGATCAGTATAAAATTTCCGGCCCGGAACTGGAAACCATGTGCGATATCACCCGTGCCGTCCCCGGGGTCTATGGGGAGCGTATGCTGGGGGGCGGCGACAAGGGCGCCGCCGGTGCGATTGTCGCCGCCAAGAGCGTCCGGGAACTCCAGACGGCCGTGGCCACCGCCTATCCCCGCAGCGTTCCGGCGCAAGCCCGGAACTATGCCGTCCATGCGTTGAAACTGGTTGACGGGGTGACGGTGTTTGACGGGTTGCTCTAAAAATCCGTACGGATGCTGTTGCGATTCATTTTTCCATTTCCGTGCGGAAGCGGTCTGTCTTGATTTTTTCAACTAAGAAAAGGGGAGTGTGAATATGTTTCGGTCAATTCGTAATGTCCTGGTGCTGGGGTGTGTTCTGTTGGTTTCCTCTTGTGTTTCTAATCCGCCGTACAGTGTGCCGGTCATGCCGGTGCCGGTGACGCTGGATCCGGTGTTCACGGATCATATGGTGCTCCAGCGCGGGATGCCGGTTCATGTCTGGGGCAAGGCCAATCCCGGCGAACCGCTGAAAGTGCTGTTTGCGGGGCAGATGGTGCGCACTCTGGCTGATACCAGCGGAAACTGGTCGGCCATGCTGTCCCCCATGAAGGCCAGCGCCGAGTCGCGCAAGCTGGTCGTTCAGGGACACAACGAAGTCTCCATCGAGGATGTCCTGGTGGGTGAAGTCTGGCTCTGTTCCGGGCAGTCCAATATGGAGTGGGGTCTGTTGGGGGTGTCTTCAGGCCGGAAGGACTGCGATGCCGCGAACCTGCCTCTGATCCGGCTCTATTCCGTCGAGAAGCGCGAGGCGACCAAGCCCCAGACCGTTTTCAACGGCGTCAAGGGGTGGCTGGGTTGCTCCCCTCAAAACCTCGAGAAGGTTGGGACCGATCGCAATTCTTTCTCGGCGACGGCGTTTTATTTCGGGCGGGATCTGCAGGCCAGACTGGGCGTTCCGGTGGGTTTGATCCAGTCGGCCTGGGGCGGTACCCGTATCGAGCCCTGGACGCCGCAGGAGAAATCCGGGCCTGACGGCGGGCGTTTGTACAATGCCATGATTGCGCCCATCACTCCCATGACCCTCCGGGGCGCCATCTGGTATCAGGGGGAATCGAACCTGGGCGACAAGGGAGCCTATGAGCAGAAGATGAAAGACATGATTGGTGCCTGGCGGACGGTGTTCCAGCGTCCGGACATGCCGTTCTATTTCGTTGAGATCGCCCCCTATCGGTATGGTCAGGCCGAAGCTTTGGGTGAACTGCGTGCCGCACAGGCCCGGGTGGCCGCCACGGTGCCCCACACCGGCATGATCCATACGCTGGATAACCCCAATGACTTGGGCAATATCCATCCCGACAACAAGGTTCAAATCGGTTCGCGTCTGGCGCGTCTGGCGTTGGCCGGGACCTACGGGATCAAGTCGGGTAAGTCGGTTGTGGGGCCGGTGTTTACGATGGCCAAGCGGGTGGAGAATGGGATCCAGCTGCGGTTCAAGGATACTGCTGGAGCCTTGATAACCACCGACGGGAAAGCGCCGGAGGGGTTTGAGGCTCAGGTTTCAGGCTCGTGGGTCAAGGCCACAGCAACCCTTCAGGGCGATAAGATCCTGGTCAGGATGCCCGGCCAGACGGTGGCCGCCATCCGGTTCTGCTGGAATGAAACCGACCAGACCAATCTCCGGAACACCGAGGGACTCCCGCCTTCGCCGTTCTCAGTCGCCGTTCCGTGAAGAGTGATGAATGAAGAGTGATGCTGTCGGACTTTTCACGTCTCACTTCCCTCCATTTGCTTCCGCGATGATTCTCTGCTATCGTCCCCCGCTTTCAGGAGAATAACCATGGGATTAAGCATTGGCATTGTC
>JBAXRC010000300.1:0-3698 GCA_037131415.1 bacterium
TGGGATCATCGCTATCTCCTCCACCTGCTGGGGCTTTAGATGCGTTTGCCCTGCCCAAGGGGCCAGGGCAGACGCATCTTAATTCCTACGCTTCGCCGAGCGGGACGCTGAGGGGCGGCCGCTGACGGGACGCTCAGCACGGGTACGCTGAACGATGAGGTCGGCATACTGCTGGGTCAAGGCGAGGAAGCGGCGATACCCGGCTATGGCTTTCCGCAACGCCGCGCGTTCGGCCGCGGGCACATAGCGGACCACGTTACGGCCCTGCTGCCACGTTTGGTGGTTAAAGTAGGGGCCCGTGCCCATCCGGCAGAGCGTGCCGCGTTCCATGGAGCGAATCGCGGCGATTTCCTTCAACAAGTCTTGTGGTGTCTTCATGCACGGAGTATATAGTACGCTATATATGAACACAACCCCCGTTATCCGCGCCTCGTCCCCGGCCGCGCCGCGCAGCCTCCCAGACCATTTTCGGGACCTCGCCGACCCCCGCGTGCGCCGCACCCGGCGGCACGAGTTGGTCGATATCCTGGTAATCTCCATCTGCACCTTGTTATGTGGCGGCGAGAGCTTTAACGACATGGAGGACTTCGGCTGGGCCAAGGAGGATTGGTTCCGCACGTTTTTGGCCCTGCCCAACGGCATTCCGACGCATGACACCTTCAACCGGGTGCTCGCGGCGCTAGATCCAGCCCAGTTCCTGGAGTGTTTCATGGCATGGACCCAGCGGCTGCGCCAGACGGTCAGCGAAGAGATCGTGGCGATGGATGGCAAGGCGTTGCGCCGCGCCATCCAGACCGGCGGCGTACCCTACATGGTCAACGCGTGGGCGGTCCGTAACGGCTTGGTGCTCGGGCAGATGCGGGTCGATGAAAAGTCCAATGAGATCACCGCGATCCCGCCGCTCCTGCGCGCCTTGGACCTAGCTGGCTGTATCGTGACGTTGGACGCCATGGGCTGCCAGAAGAACATCGCCCGCGAGATCATCGAAGCCGATGCCGAGTATGTGCTGGCGCTCAAAGGCAACCACGCCACGGTCCACGCAGAAGTCCGTACCTACCTCGACGACGCGATCCTCCACGCGCCGGGCGAACTGGCCTACGCCGAAACCGTGGAGAAGAACCACGGCCGGATCGAAACCCGGCGTTACTGGCAAAGCGAGCGCCTGGCCTGGTTTGCGGACCGCGCCCAGTGGGAGGGGTTGCGCAGCGTGGGCGTGGTCGAAGCCGTGCGCGAGATCAAGGGTCAAGTCCAGACCGAGCGGCGCTACTACCTCAGCAGTCTCACACTCGACGCGCCGCGCTTCGCCCGGGCCGTCCGCGCCCACTGGGGCATCGAGAATCAACTCCACTGGGTGCTCGACGTGCAGTTCGGCGAGGACCAGAGCCGTGCCCGCAGCGGCCATGCCGCCGAGAATTTCGCCACCCTACGCCGTTTAGCCCTCAACCTGCTCAAGCGTGACACGACCAAGCAACGTGGAATCCGCGGTAAACAGAAGAACGCCGGCTGGGATCATCGCTATCTCCTCCACCTGCTGGGGCTTTAGATGCGTTTGCCCTGCCGCGGGGGATTCCTCAGCTGTCGCGACTCTTTGAAAATGTCCCCTTGTAACTCTTTTAGAATGTCCCCATAGCCGGCGCCCGCAGAAAGGCGGGCCGACGCGATGGAGAGGATCGAAATGAACACAAGGGAACGACGACGCCTAGCGATACTGTCGCGGGTCAAGGATGGTGTGCTGAGGCTGACGCTGGCGGCCGCGATGCTGCAGCTCTCCTACCGGCAGATCAAGCGACTCTGGCGACGCTTTAAGCAGGAGGGTGATGCCGGACTTGTGCATCGCCAGCGCGGACGGAGTTCGCACCGCGCGCGCCCGGAGGCCGAACGGCAGCGGGCGTTGGCGTTGTATCGCGAGAAGTACTCGGACTTCGGGCCGCTGCTGGCGAGCGAGCACCTAGCCACCGAGCACGATCTCCACGTGAACCACGAGACGTTGCGACGTTGGCTGATCCAGGCGGGGCTGTGGGAGGCACAGCGCAAGCGTGCGACCCATCGGGCGGCCCGGGAACGCCGTCCCCGCCGGGGCGACCTGGTCCAAGTGGATGGGTCGGAACACGACTGGTTCGAGGGCCGCGGCCCCCGGGCCGTGTTGATGGTGATGATCGACGACGCCACCAACACGACGCTGGCCCGTTTCTATACGGCCGAGGATACGGCCAGTGCGTACGATATCTTCGCACGCTATGTGCAGTTGTACGGCCTGCCAGCCGCGCTCTATCCGGACCGCGACAGCATCTCCATCTGCACACG
Source organism: bacterium (assembly GCA_037131415.1). Taxonomy (GTDB): domain Bacteria; phylum Verrucomicrobiota; class Kiritimatiellia; order CAIKKV01; family CAITUY01; genus JAABPW01. The sequence goes on from JBAXRC010000300.1 coordinate 2,305, forward strand.
CGAAGCCGCTCTGGAAGAGGAGCTTGCGCAAGTAGGCCCGGAGACCCAGTTCGCGCGCGCCATGCGCGAACTCGGCGTGGCGTTGAGCCCGGCCTATTCGCCGCAGGCCAAAGGCCGAGTGGAGCGGCGCCACGGCCTGTTCCAGGATCGCCTGGTCAAGGAAATGCGCTTGCGGAACATCTGCACCATCGAGGCGGCCAACGCCTATCTGGATAAGCTCTTCCTGAACTTCGTCAACGCCCACTACACCGTGGTCGCGCGCGACCCGGTCAACGGGCACCTGCCGCGCCCGTCGTCCGCGACCCTCGCCCTGACCCTCTCCTGGCAGGAGCCGCGCACGGTGGCGAAAGACTGGACTCTGCGGTGGCGCAATCGCCGGCTGCAAATCGATGCCCGGCACGCCGCGCTCGGACTACCCGGCCGCCGCGTCGTGGTGCTGGAGCGGCGCGATGGCACGCTGGCGGTGCTCTACGGCAAACGTCAGCTGACGTTCCGTGACGCACCGACGCCCGCAGCACCCCCGCCACGACCTGTGGCACCGCGTGCAGACCCTGGGCCACGCCAGCGACCAGCCGCCGATCACCCTTGGCGGGGCTCGATCTCAACGCACCGCCCGGTTTTCCGCCCCCCTCCGACGAGCTATACGGCCCATTCTCGGGGGGCGGAAAACCAGGCTGCCGTCGTGCCCGGTGCACGACGCCACCCGCCTGAAAAAGGGGACATTCTAATCGAGTCCAAAATGGGGACATTCTAAACGAGTCTTGACAAAAGGCGGGTAATTCGTGCGCGCATGGCTTATACGATTGACGCTGGGGCTGCTGGTGGGGGGGCAAACAGTGCTGGCCGGGGACTCGGGCAGAAAAGTCTTCGCCCACTACATGGTCTGCATTCCGACCTACGGCGGCTCATCAAAGGTCGAAGATTATCAGCGCGAGATTCGCGCCGCGCAGGCCGCGGGCATTGATGGCTTCGCGCTGAACTGCGGGGGCTGGACGGTGCGCGAGCCGCACTACAAAAAGCGCACGCTGCTCCTCTACCAGGCGGCGAAAGAGCTGGGCACGGATTTCAAGCTGTTCATCTCGGTGGATAATGCCCCCCGGCTGACCGCCGCCGAAAAGCGCGACATGGTGGAAAGCTTCCGCGACCATCCCAATCAATTCCGCTACGACGGGAAGCCCGTGCTCTCCACGTTCGGCGGTAAGCGCGAGCAGACCGAATTCATCCGTCGCGAGTTCCAAGGCGCACACGCGATTGTCTACGTGCCTTTTTATTATCCACATCCCGCCGCGGAGATGCCGGACCAGGCACAGGTGGAGCAGGTGTTCCGCGAGCAGCCGGAGTTGGACGGCTTTTTCCATTTCGGCGCCGCAGGCACACCCGCCCAGATCACCGAG
>JBAXRC010000301.1:0-3683 GCA_037131415.1 bacterium
GATTAAAAGTGTCTACTTTAAAACAATTTCCTAAGTGCAATGAGCGCGATGGCCTTTCTCTTCCACACATCCGGAGGCGAGAACTGATAGTAACCGGATGAATTGGAGAGAGTTATGAATAGCACGAAACTGCCTTTATCCCATGAAGCACACCCCCATCGGCCTGCGCATGTTCCCCATGCGAAGCCCGTTCCCGAGATTCCCGCTGAGTGCGTCTTCTCCGCCCTGATTGCCCCGTTGCAGCGGGCGGTTGCGGAGGAAGGGTATCTGACGCCTACCCCCATCCAGCAGGCGGCCATGCCGCATGTTCTAGCGGGACGCGACTTGTTCGGAGTGGCCCAGACAGGAACGGGAAAGACGGCGGCCTTCACCTTACCCCTGTTGCAGCACCTGTCCAAGCATCAGCATCGTGCCACCCGCAGTCGGCCCCGTGCCTTGATCCTGGCGCCGACACGCGAGCTGGCGGCCCAGATCGGTGATAGCATCCGTACCTACGGGCGCTACGTCCAGGTGACCTATACGGTGATCTTTGGCGGAGTGGGCCAGTCGCCCCAGGTTGCGGCGGTGAGCCGCGGTGTGGATGTTGTCGTTGCGACACCCGGTCGTCTCCTTGACCTGATGAGGCAGGGGCATATCCATTTCGACCAATTGGAAGTGCTTGTTCTGGACGAGGCCGACCGGATGCTTGACATGGGATTCATTCGGGATATCCGGGCCATTCTTGCTGCACTGCCCAAGAAGCGCCATTCCCTGTTCTTCTCCGCCACCATGGCTCCCGAGGTGGTCGAGCTGGCCCGTGCCATGGTGCACGATCCCGTGCATGTGACAATCAAGCCCGAGCAGCCGACCGTGGAAAAGATCGCGCAGAAAGTCATGTTTGTGGACCGGGCGCAGAAGGATGTCCTCCTGGCCCAGCTGCTGAAGGATCCGGCCATCAACCGTGTGATTGCGTTTGTGCAGATGAAGCATGCGGCCGACAAGGTTGTACGCAAGCTTTTGGATGCAGGAATTTCCGCCGTCGCCATCCATGGCAACAAGAGCCAGGGAGCGCGGACCCAGGCCCTGGCAGGATTCAAGAGCGGTAAGATCCGGGTGTTGGTGGCGACGGATATCGCGGCCCGCGGGCTGGATGTGGATGACATCACGCATGTGATCAACTACGACCTGCCGCACGAGCCCGAGACCTATGTTCACCGGATTGGCCGGACTGCCCGGGCGGGAGCCTCAGGTGATGCCGTATCGTTCTGCTGTGCCGAGGAACGCGATTTTCTCCGGGATATTGAACGCCTGATCCGGAAAGCTGTGCCGGTTGACCTGGATCATGCGTTTCATTGCGAAGCCGCAAAGAATGCAACCGGTGCCGCCGCAAGGCCGCCGCCGCGAACCCACAATAAGGGCGGACAGCGCGGGCATGGTGGGGGACGTCCTTCCGGTGGCCGCAGTGGTGGTGGGCGCAGAAGTCATCGATAGGAAATGGCGGGTTTCGAGCAGGATGAAGAACTGAGGGGTTCGGGATCCGGATGCGCGATGCTGTTCAGCGTCGCTTGCCTCGCCGCGTGTTGGGGTAGCGGGTTTCCCCTTGCTCTTTCTTCACGGGCGTTTCACCCGGCACGCCGGCGGCTAATCTCAGCTCCTTGATCTGGTCCCGCAGCATGGCGGCGCGCTCGAATTCAAGGGACTCGGCGGCATCCAGCATTTCGGCCTCCATCTCCCGCAGAGTGGCATGGACATCGTAGTCCACGCCGCTTTCCTTTGCCACCAGGGCCTCGATTTTCTGCCCTTCCGCTTCAATAACCAGGCTCTCCTGAATGCTTTTTTCAATGCCCTTGGGCGTGATGTGGTGTGTCTTGTTGTATTCCAGTTGTTTGGTGCGGCGCGCTTCGGTGACGGTCATCATGCGCTTCATGGAGTCGGTGATCTTGTCCGCATAGAGGATGACCTTACCGTCCAGATGTCGGGCGGCCCGGCCTGCCGTCTGGATGAGCGAAGTTTCGGATCTCAGGAATCCTTCCTTGTCGGCATCGAGTACGGCCACCAAGGAGACTTCCGGCAGGTCCAGTCCCTCGCGGAGGAGGTTGATGCCGATGAGGCAGTCGAATTCCGCCTTGCGCAGGCTGCGCAGAATTTCCACGCGTTCGATGGCGTTGATGTCGGAGTGCAGGTAGCGCACCTTGAGGCCGACTGACTTCAGGTATTCCGACAGATCCTCGGAGGTGCGCTTGGTCAGGGTGGTCACCAGCACGCGCTCGCCCTTCGCGGCATGGGCGCGGATTTCCTCCATGATATCGTCAATCTGGCCGGTGAGAGGCCGGACGATGACCGGAGGATCCACCAGGCCGGTGGGGCGGATGAGCTGGGGAATCACGCGGGGCGCGAGCTGCCGCTCAAGCGGTCCCGGGGTGGCTGAGGTGAAGATCACCGGCCCGACGGACTTCATGAACTCGTTGTAGTTCATGGGGCGGTTATCTTTGGCTGAAGGGAGCCGGAACCCGTGTTCCACGAGAACACCCTTGCGGGCCTGGTCACCGTTGAACATCCCCTTGATCTGGGGCAGGCTCGCGTGGGATTCATCGATGATGGTGAGGAATTCACCCTGGAAATAGTCCAGGAGTGTGGCCGGCTTCTCCCCGGCCTTGCGTCCACTGAGGTGCCGTGAATAATTCTCGATCCCGGAGCAGAACCCGATTTCCTTGAGCATTTCCATGTCGTAGAGGGTGCGCGTCTTGATCCGCTGCGCCTCCAGCAACTTCCCGTTCGCCTCAAACCAGCGGACCCGCTCCTTCATTTCGTCAATGATGGCGTCGATGGCGCCCTCGATCTTTTCGTAGGGCATCACGAAATGAGTGGCGGGCGAGATGACCACATGATTGAGTGTTCCCGTGGAATGGCCGCTGACAACATCGAACGTCTGGGCCCGCTCCAACTGGTCGCCGAAGAAATCCAGCCGCACGCCGTGGGTGGAGTAGGAGGGGAAAATGTCCACCGTGTCGCCTCGCACCCGGAAGGTGCCGGGCTCCGGGGCGTAATCGTTCCGGTTATACTGGATATCCACCAGTTTCTTGAGGAGTTCATCCCGGTCGACGGTGTCACCGATGCGGGCGTCCACAATCATCTGGCGGTAGTCGTCGGGAGAGCCGAGGCCGTAGATGCAGGACACCGAGGCGACGATGATGACATCGTCGCGGGAGAGCAGGGAGTTGGTGGCCGAGAGGCGGAGGCGTTCGATCTCCTTGTTGATGGAGGCGTCCTTCTCGATGAAGGTGTCGGTCTGGGGAATATAGGCTTCGGGCTGGTAGTAGTCGTAATAGCTGACGAAGTATTCAACCGCGTTGTCGGGGAAAAAGCTCTTGAGCTCGCTATAGAGTTGGGCGGCCAGGGTCTTGTTGTGGGAGATCACGAGAGTCGGTTTGCCATAGCGGGCGATGACATTCGCCATGGTAAAGGTTTTTCCCGAGCCCGTGACGCCCTCCAGGATCTGGAATCGCTCCCCGATGTCCGGTTCCAGTCCCCGGCAAAGCGCCGCGATTGCCTCCGGCTGGTCGCCGGTAGGATTATAAGGTGACTTGAGTGAGAAATTCACATTCCCCTCCCTTGATTTGTGGATGCACTTATAGCGCCAGCATTCGTTCCAGGCAGAGACGGGCGTCTGGTATAAGGTTGGCCGGCACGCGGACGCAGTTCCG
>JBAXRC010000302.1:0-3681 GCA_037131415.1 bacterium
GCTTAGCAGGGAGGGACCGAGGAGGGTGCCGCCCAACCAGCCGAAGACCAGTGTGATGAGGATGGGGGGGGCGCCGGATTCAACGTTTTCCTGGCAGAAGAGGCCCGCTCGGAATCCCGACAGCAGTGCCGCGAGGGTCAGGACCGGAAGCATGAACTTGCCGGTGGCAAGGAAAGCCCGGAGGGTGGGCCGAGGGTATTCATTCATCGGTGTGAATAACTGAAGGCAGTGAGGAGTTTCAGGATGGCTTCATCAGCATCGGCAGACAGATCCACGATTTTGAATCCGGCATGATAGTGTCCGGACAGCCCGCTCGGATGGCACCAGGCATTGACCACATGCAGGTGGATGATGTTGGCCCCTGAGATTTTCGGGTCGATCACAACCCGTAAGTTCAGTTTGTGCCCGGGCTCAAACTGGATGTGGCTGTGAATGTTGAGTCCCTCTTCGCTGATATCGGTCACAAGCCCGACGGAATCGCCGGACTGCTCATCGAGGGCCGGCCAATACGCCAGTGTTTCCCGTCGGTCCATGTGTCGAATCTTTTGCATGGAGGATATCCGGAGCCAGGGCTTAGAATTCGTCGGCGCCGGTCAGTTCCTTTTCCTTGGCGTCCGCGATCATCTGCGCGAAGCGCAAGGCATCCTTGAGTTTTGCAAAAGAACAGTTGGCGTCAATCTTGACGGCGAATTGCACCTTGTACCCGCCATCATCCGTCTTGGCGAGTTCATAGGCGCCCAGTTTCAGCGCGATGTTGTCCATCAGGAGTTGGTTGGCTACCGTTTCCGGCAAGGAGATTTTGGATTTCATCACGGTGGCCCAGACTTTCCGTGTTTCCGTCGTGCCGAACTTTTCGATGCTGGATGAAATGAAGACCAGGTGGCCACGTTTTCCGTCCACATCGAAGAAAATCCTGAAGTTCCCGAGGGTCGTCACGTCATATTTGTACCCGATTTCCTTGAGAGCTTTTTCAATTCGTGGATCAGCCTTGGGTCCGGCCTTGGCAGGCTCTTCGGTTTTCGCCTGGCCATAACCCGTCGCGGCACCCCCGAGGCAGAAGGCGGCAAGGGTGATGATTCCGATCCTGATAACCCGGTGACTGGCAATACGCATGTCCATGGTTCGTCTCCTAATTGAATAACACCCTGTAATTTATCAGGCTTCGCCCTTGCGTCAAATCTTTCCATGATACCTCCTGATTCCTTGACATACCGGCCAATCTTCGTACCTTGGTGCGCATGAACTATGCCTCCAAAATACTGACGTATCTGGCTGATGGAGATCGTCCTTCCCAAGTATTGCTGGTGGCGGGTGCGCCGCCGGTTGAAAAATTCGGGGAAGAACTCAAGATCGCGTTCAATTCACTGCTGACGCCGGACGACATCCGTGACACCCTGAACACCTTCTCGAGCCATGTGAGGCGTGACATCGCTTCGGATCTTGGCGGGGCGGGGGTGTTTTCCTTCGGGATGCCCGGCGTCGGACGTTTCCGGGTACACTACATGACCCAGCGCGGAAGCAAGATTGTCACGATCCAGCGCATGCCTTTCGATATTCCCAGGTTGGCGGCCCTGCTGGACGATGGGGCTCAGCTTTCCCTTGCCCGTGGGCTGGTTGGCCCTTCCGGCGGAGGGATCGTGCTCATCACGGGACATGTGTCGGCCGCCCTTGCCTCCCTCGCCTATGCCTTGTTGTGCCATGCCAACGATACCAGGAAAACCGTGATCTGCATCTGTGAGGAAAATCTTTCCTTTACCCTCAAGCATGGCAGTTCCGTGGTGATTCAGACAGAGGTGGGGACGGATTCGCCTTCCATGATTGAAGCTTTGGAAAGCTCGAGTTTCCTGAATCCCGGCATACTTTATGTCCGCGAGCCGCGAACCCGTGCCGAATTTCTCCTGCTGTCCGAAGCGGCCGAGACCGGTGCCCTGGTGATTGTCTCGCTGCCGTCCCGCGATGAAGCTAAATTCCAGGAGGATCTCCGTGCCCGCCTCAAGGATGATTATGCCTTGGTTCATAGCTGTCTCCTGAAGACCGTCTGGGTGACGGCAGGGGCGGGCGGCAAGATCGGGTTGAGGGTGTTATGAAGATTGTGGTCATCGGTGGTGTTGCGGCGGGAATGTCGGCGGCGGCGCGGGCGCGGCGGTTGGATGAGATGGCGGAAATCGTGGTGCTCGAGCGGAGCAGTCATGTCTCCTTCGCGAATTGCGGGCTGCCTTATCATATCGGCGGAGTGATCAAGGAGCGCGACAACCTCCTGTTGCAGACCCCCCAGAGCCTCAGGATGTCGCTGAACCTGGATGTGCGGGTGGGGCATGAAGTGCGGGGGATTGACCGCCAACGCCATGCCGTTCACATCGTGGAGCTGGGTTCAGGACGGGAGTATGACGAGTCCTACGACAAGCTGGTGCTGGCTCCGGGCGCAACACCTATCAGGCCGGACCTTTCCGGGATTGACCATCCTCGCGTCCTGGTGTTGCGCAACATCGAGGACATGGACGCGATCAAGGCGCTCGTGGATGGCGGCGCACGCAACGCCGTTGTGATCGGAGGCGGCTATATCGGCGTTGAGATGGCGGAAAACCTCCGGGAGCGGGGGCTGGCGGTGGACCTTGTGGAAATGGCGGACCAGATCATCCCGCCTCTTGATCGCGAAATGGCCAGGGATCTGGAAGGGCATATGACGGATCACGGCATCACCCTCCATCTCGGGCTGGCGGCGGCCACATTTCATGATGTTGACGGGCGGGTTTCCGTTGAGTTGACCAATGGTACCAAGCTTGCGGCGGATTTCGCCGTCCTGGCCGCCGGGGTGCGCCCCGATACGACGCTGGCCCGGTCTGCCGGGCTGGAGCTCGGGGCACGGGGCGGCATCAAGGTGGATGCCCATATGCGCACCTCCGACCCGGATATCTATGCCGCCGGGGATGCGGTTGAAGTGGTTGATGCCGTGACGGGGGTGCCCTCTGTGATTCCCTTGGCCGGGCCAGCCAACCGGCAGGGACGGATCGCGGGTGAGAATATCTGCGGCCGCGACACCGTTTACGGCTCGACTCAGGGAACGGCCATCGTCAAGGTGTTCGATATGACTGGCGGCGGCACCGGTGCCTCGGAGAAGGGGCTTAAGAGGGCTGGTCGATCCTATCTCAAGGTTTACCTGCATCCCTCCGGACATGCCGGTTATTATCCGGGATCCGCCCCGATGCATATCAAGGTCCTCTTCGAGCCCGGCACAGGGAAACTGCTGGGCGCGCAGGTCGTCGGGTTTGACGGTGTGGATAAGCGGATCGATGTCTTTGCCACCGCGATTCGGGCGGGGATGACGATTCATGACCTTGAGAGCCTGGAACTGGCCTATGCGCCACCCTATGCCTCGGCCAAGGATCCTGTCAATATGGCCGGATTCATCGGTTCAAATCTCCTGAAAGGCGACCTTGCCCTGTGGTATGCGGAAGAATTTCCCGCGCAAACCGGCAAGGGCATGATCCTCGATGTGCGGGGCCCGCAGGAGTATGAGCTGTGGCATATCCCCGGCGCCGTCAACATTCCGCTTGGGAAGTTGCGCTCGCAGATGGACCGCATTCCCCGAGACAAGCCGGTTTTTGTCTACTGCAAGGTCGGCTTCCGCAGTTACCTTGCCTACAGGCTGCTGAAACAGCGGGGCATTGCGGATGTGAAGAC
>JBAXRC010000303.1:0-3663 GCA_037131415.1 bacterium
GGAATAACCCGGAACTGCCCAAGCGCGAGACGATGCTGCCCGAGCCGGAATCCCCCTATGCGCTCGGGAAGCTGGCCGGGGAATATTATCTGAAACTGTACAGCAGCCTCTACGGCCTGGAGACGGTGTCGCTGCGCTATTTCAACGTGTACGGGCCCCGGCAGGACGGGAAATCCATGTATTCCGGCGTGATCTCGCGTTTCGCGGATGATATCCGGCAGGGGCGGGCGCCGACCATCTTCGGGGATGGCGGGCAGACGCGTGATTTTGTTTTCGTCAAGGATGTGGTCCAGGCGAATCTGCTGGCCATGCGGAGCCCCCGGGTGGGGAAAGGCGAAATCTTCAATGTGGCCACCAGCCGGAAGGTGTCGCTCCTCCAGTTGCTGGATACCCTGAAGAAGATCACCGGGAGTACCCTGGTTCCCCAGTTCCGCGAGGCGCGGGCGGGGGACATCCGTCATTCCCTGGCCGATATCGGCAAGATCCGGGACACGCTGGGATATGAGCCCCGCCATGACCTGGAGAGCGGCCTCCGGGCCTTGATCGGTTGATGGAGAAGCCGGGCGGCCTCCGGGCCTGAGTGGCGCTACAGGGAAGGAAAGCGGTGAACATGACGAGGATCAAAACGATAATGGTGGCAGTTCTTGCCACCGTAGTTTTCACGGGAGCCGGGGCGGCTGTATTTCCGGGGCGGGCGCCCGGACCCGCAACGAGTTTTCGACGTGGCGGTCTGGTGACGCTTCAAAACGGGGCCGTTGCCCAGTCGTGGATGCTGAGCCGGGGCCATCTGGTTCCGGGGGTGTTCGAGGATAAGCTGGCTGGTCAGGTCCTGCCCCCGCCGGCGGAGGCTTTTTCGCTTGAGCTGAAGGATGGCCGCGTGATCAGGGCATCCGGCATGACGGTTTCCGGAGAGGTGGAGGAGCTGGCCTTGCCGGTGAATCCCGGCGCCTCCAGGCTGGCGGATCGTTTTCCCGGACGGGCTGTTGCCGCGATGCTGGTGACACCGGATGGCGCGGTGCGGGTGGAGTGGCGTGCGAGCCTCGGGGACGGGGCCAATTACATCCGCCAGCAGGTTGTGATCCGTTCCTCGAAGGATCTGGAGATTGCCCGCGTGGTGATGGTGGACTGCCTGTTGTCCGCCGGCGCGGATATCCGCGGCACGGTTCCGGGCTCCCCGGTCGTGGCCGGGACCCGGTTCATGGCCGTGGAGCATCCCATGTCCGTCTCCCAGGTTAAAATGGGGCTTTTCGGGGAGACCCGGACCGTTTCGATCCCGAAGGAGGAGGGGGATCCGGAGCTGGAGGACGATCAGCCTGATCCCGATCCCGCACCCCTGCGCCAGGGGTGGGGGCGGCGCCATGCCCGTTGCTGGCTGGAGTTGGCGCTTCCGCTGAAGGCGGGGGGCGTGTTCACCTGTTCCTCGGTCATGGGCGTGACGCCCGAGGGGCAGCTTCGCCGCGGCTTCCTGTACTATGTCGAGCGGGAGCGCGCCCATCCCTACCGCACCTTCCTTCACTACAATTCCTGGTACGATATCGGGTATTTCACCCCGTTCAACGAGGGGGATTGCCTGGGCTCGATCCGGGGGTTTGTCCGGGAACTGGGCGAAAAGCGCGGCGTGACCATGGACTCCTTCCTGTTTGATGATGGCTGGGACGACAAGACGCGCGGGGGGGAGTGGAAGTTCAGCGAGGGTTTCCCCCGGGGCTTCACCGCGCTCAAGGAAGAGGCGGCGAAATGCGGTGCCGCGCCGGGCGTCTGGCTGTCCCCCTGGGGTGGCTACGGGCCGCCCCGTGCCGAGCGGGTGGCCTCGGGCATGGCGGCGGGATATGAAACCGATGGGAACACCAATGAGCCCATGTTTGCCCTGTCCGGGCCGCGTTACTATGCGAACTTCCACAAGACCTGCGTCGAGATGGTGACGAAATACGGCATCAACCAGTTCAAGCTGGATGGAACAGGCAACATCGACAAGGTTGTGCCCGGAAGCCGGTTCGGAAGCGACTTCGAGGCGGCCATCGAGTTGATCCGGGATCTGCGGGGCATCAAGCCGGATATCTACATCAACCTGACGACCGGGACGTGGCCCTCCCCTTTCTGGTTATCCATTTGCGATTCAATCTGGCGCGGCGGGACGGATCACCTGTTTGCCGGGGTGGGATCGGCGCGCCAGCGCTGGATCACCTATCGGGATGCCGACACCTATGAGCGGATTGTCCGGCGCGGGCCGCTCTACCCGCTGTCGTCGTTGATGCTTCACGGGATCATCTATGCGAAACATGCCCGCAAGCTCGACAAGGATCCCGAGAACGACTTCGTGAGTGAGGTCCGGTCCTATTTCGGGACGGGGACCCAGCTCCAGGAGATGTATATTTCGCATGGTCTGCTGAGCGAGACCAACTGGAACGACTTGGCGCAGTGCGCCACCTGGGCGAGGTCCAATGCCTGGATCCTGGTGGATTCGCACTGGATTGGCGGGAATCCGCGCAAGCGGGAGATCTACGGGTGGGCATCCTGGTCGCCGGAGAAGGGGATCCTCACGCTTCGGAACCCGGATGAATTCCATCGGGTCTGCACCCTGGAGCTCGGGAAATTTCTGGAACTCCCGAAGGGGGCTCCTGCGTCCTACGCGTTGACGGCGCCCTTCCGGCAGCGGACGATACAGAGGCTCGAAAGGCCCTGCGACGCGGGGGTTCCTGTCCGGTTCATGATGCGCCCGTTTGAGGTGCTGGTCTTCGAGGCCCGGCCGCTTTGAGCCCGGCCGCGTTCCGGAAGACCCCGGGAAGAAAGGATTAACGGATGAATGGACATGAACAAGGAACTGAAGCCGGCGCCTTTCCGAAGCCGGTGACGCTGGCCATTATCGGTGCGGGGAAGCGTGGGGAAGCCTATGCGGATTACGCCCTGAAACATCCCGGCCTCGCGAAAGTGGTGGCGGTTGCCGAACCCCGCCGGATCTTGCGGGAGCGGATGGCGAAGCAGTATGGCATTCCGCCGGAGCGGTGTTTCAAGGGGTGGAAGGCGTTCGCGCAGGAGCCGAAAATGGCCGATGCCGCCCTGATCTGCACCCAGGACCGGATGCACCGGAAGCCGGTCGAAGCCATTGCGCCGAAGGGCTACGCGATTCTTCTCGAGAAACCCATGTCGCCCGTGCTGAAGGATTGCGAGGCCATCATTGCCTGCGTCAAGCAACATGGCAACCTGTTTGCGGTCTGTCATGTCCTGCTCTACACCGAGCTTACGGTGAAATTGCGGGAGCTGATCCGCGGCGGTGCCATCGGTGAGATCGTCAGCATCCAGCACCTGGAGCCGGTTGCCTGGTGGCATCAGGCCCACTCCTTTGTGCGGGGAAACTGGCGGAATTCGAAGGAATCCAGTTTTATGCTGCTGGCGAAATCATGCCATGACATGGATTGGATGAGGCATGTGGTGGGCACGCCCTGCCGGCGCGTCGCCAGCTTCGGGTCGCTCCGGCATTTCAAGGCTTCCGAGCGGCCGGCGGGGGCGGCCGACCGTTGCCTGGACTGTCCTGCTGCGGTCGAGAATGCCTGTCCCTATTCCGCCAAGCGGTTCTATCTTCACCACTTCGGGCGTGATCGGGCCGTGAACTACTGCAACGATATTATCACCGCAGGGCGGGGCACCCTTGAGAGTGTTGAGGTC
>JBAXRC010000304.1:0-3658 GCA_037131415.1 bacterium
CTTTATATTCTTCGTCAAGGGAGCCAACTCCTCTACAAATATTCTCTCAGTGGAAAGCTCCTATGACAAAGTCTCCTGGGTTACCAACCTCGTTGTAACCAATAATAACGGGTCATGGCTCGGCTACACCAACGTCATCAACTCGATGAGTAACCGCTATTTACGGATTCGCCGCCTTGACAACAATAATGTTGGCTTCTACATCGATACCCTCCGCATCACCTACCCCCCCGCGAACATATCCATCACGAATGTCTTCCTCTCGCCCGGCTATCCTGTGGCGGGGCTGAGTGCCACTGTTTCCTGCGACATCATCTCCTTAAACCCTTATTTTCCCGCCTACAACATCGCACCAACGCTCTACTACGGCCCCCAGGGAAGCGCCACCACCCCGCTGGCCATGACCCGCACCCTCGTAACCGGTAATACCTCCCGCTTTTCCGGCGAGATCCCACTCGCCTCCGTCATGCGCGATACGTACATGAATTACCGCATCATCGCACCTTTTGATGGCTATTACGGCTCCCCTCTTGAGAATCAATCCCCCATGCTTTATCCCGGGGCAACATCCAATAATTTCATCGGGTTCCCGGTCAGGGCCTACAGCTCGACCTACAGCAACTTCTCCGCCATCATCAATGGCGTCAGCACAACCGGGCGAATGCTGACCAATGGACTCTGGCAAAGCATTGTTAATCTCACCTCGGTCGGCACCAATTTCACCTTGAGCGGAATCGGGTACTCAACCGGCACAGGATATGCGACCTCGTCAATAACCATTGGCAACACCAATAACTGGCAGACAGCCGTTCCTCTGGCAGACATAGGAACAACCGGACTTCCGCCCTTCTCCGTCAGCCTAACGAACGGGCAGTATGTCGTCCGATACGACGAAGCCAGCGGCCAGTACATTGTCCAACAATGCGCCTGGCAGGGGTTCGACCAACTGTCCGATACCGCCGGGATATATAAACGACTGAGCGTGAACGTCAATGCCGAGAACGTCGTTAATAGTTTCGACTCCTGGGCTGTCAATACCACAAGGACACGCTCGGAATCTTTCACCGATCTCCGGTGGAGCGCCGCCACCGACTACACGAACAATTTTGGCGGCGGCGATGACGGATTCCTGATCTACGGCAGCAAGATCACCTCCGCCTCAGTGCAAACCACCAATATAACCGCACAATATCAGGCGTTTATTGTTCAACCCAGTCACTGGGGCAACTTCCCGTTACGTGGTATTGGCACTATGCAGTTCAGCTATAAGGCCACCGTCACTAATCCCGTCGCAACTCTCGCTGCCTACTTCTTCCCCACCAACAGGGCACTGGATCAGGCAGACACAACAGTTTTCCGGAACCCCGCCTGGTGGGGAAACCAGATCCCTACCTCTCAAACCAACGTATTTGACAAGAATTCATTCAAAACAACCACAGTTGTGGTTAAAACCAATGAGAACTTTGATGTTATTCTCTCCCAGGATAGCGGTAGCCAAAGCCTCTATCTCGATGATATCAGCGTCAGCGAGTGGTATGCGGACACAAAAACGAACGACGGGTGGATTGCCGCCAACAGCTGGATCGAAACGAGCGGAGTATCGGGCGCCGGCAACTGTTGTCGTTTTGAACCCACCCGTTCGGCGACAGGCGTCGAACAGTCACTCCGGACCCCCATGCTATCCAATGGAGTCTACACGGTAAGCTTCCAGTATTGCGGCACCACGACCAATCCGGTCAGCTTTGATGTCCTGATGAGCGAGGGCGACCCTGACCTGTTTACAAACAAAATAGCATCGATAACAAACACGTTTACCGGAACGAAAACGGACTACACCTATTACGCCAAAACCCTCAACAACAACTCCTCCAATCTCTATCTGAAAATTCTCAGCACAACCCCGGCCCCAGGTGGCCTGCTTGTGGATGACATCAAGATCACACCCTGCTCTTTCGGGGACACCTGGGACATCAATAACGCCGCCGTGAATGCCTCAGCGCAGGGCTATGTGCCCGTGTTGCGGCAATTCTATGCAGGCGCCTGCTACCTGAACAGCAACCGCGTATCGAATATAAGCACCGATCCGGCTGACGCTCCGAACACAAACGAAATGCCCTATGTCGCCGCTCCCGCCATGGATGGCATCGGGGAAATCAGCTTCTGGTATCGCAACTGGGCCACGCCGCCCAATGCCGTCAAGCCGGCACGTCTACTGATTCAATCGACGCCTGACGGCACCACCCCCACCTGGACCACGATCAGCATTGTCAGCAACATCGTCAACACGAACGACTATATCTTTTACCAGACATCCGTCCATAACACGAACCGTAGCATTGTAAGAATTTGCAATGACGACACTTACACTAACGCCGTGGGCCGGGTCTGCCTGGATGAAATCCTGATCACCACGCCAATGGCATCGTCCCTTTCCATGAGCAACCTGGTCATCACCCCCGCCATCCCGCTCTACTCCAACACGGTGGCCGTGGCCGTGGATGTTTCCCGTCTCTTCATGCTCGCCCCCTCTAACCTGATCATGAGCATCGACTACGGTACAGGCTCGAGTTATTCCGCCATGACCAACGCCGCTTTTAGCGGAGCGCTGGCCATGAGCTGCATCTCCACAACCGTCACGGCACAGGGCCGTTCATACCGCTATGCAACCGTCACCCCCATCCCGTCGAACGCCACCGATACCTTTGTCAAATACGCGGCTCGGGCAAACTTCACAGGATACCACCCGGAAGCCCACAGCCCTTCATCCCACAACAACTTTGCCGTAACGCCAACCTGGTACAACCCGCTCCCGACTACGGGCATTGCGTACTATGTAACGTTCTCGTGTCCGACGGGGAGCGTATGGATTAATGAAATCAACTATGGTTTTAGTGCTGCCGACAAAACAAATGAGTATGTCGAACTGTGCGGGACGACAAACCTTAATATTCTCGGCTGGTCACTGCGGCTGGTTAATTCAGCAACAAACATCTATGGCACATATACAATTACCAATGAAAATGCATTTGGCAACTCGACAAACGGGTATGGTTTTTGGGTGCTTGGCGACTCAAACGTTCCGAGTCGGAGCCTAGTATTCACAAACGCAGAATCTGGAGGAAAAAACCTCTATGAGCCTGGCGGGGTGGCGCTACTCCGTTCTTGCGGAACTTACGTTGATGCAATCAGCTATGGCGCAGGCTCAATCTCGATTTTAACGAATGCTGGGTACACCTATACCGCAAAAGAAATTCTTTTTGCAAATTCATCTATTTACATGACAGGCACCGTGGGTGCGCTTAAGTGGGTCTACAATACTTCTGGAGGAAATCACCATACGCCCGGCATAATCAACGAATCTGAATGGTTTCCCTCAAGCACAGAAGGCCAAGCACCTGCCATAATAATTACAGCTTTCCTAAAGAACACCAATGTCTGGATCGAGTGTACGTCTGCTGCCCTTTGGGTGCCGACCCCTTGGTACACATCTGATCTGTTAAACACTAATAGCTGGACTAATGTAAGCGCCTTCGCAACCACCTATCCCAATCTATCTTCAAGCAACACGTTTACCGTCCATTTCGAGCCGCCCACAAATAATCCCGTTTTTTTCAAAATTATAACAACTTATGCACCTTAAGCTGGAATGGCGCTGACT
>JBAXRC010000305.1:0-3651 GCA_037131415.1 bacterium
ACCATTCCCTACACCGCCGCCCGGTTCAAGCCGGGCGACCGGCTGATATTCGGGAGTGAATCCAAGGGGTTGTCCGATGAACTACTGGCCAGGCACGAATCACACACCCTGGCCGTCCCCATGCAGGTTGAGCATGTCCGCTCCCTGAACCTCGCCATGACCGTCGGCATCGTTCTCTACGAGGCGCTCAGGCAGGCGCAGGAATAAAACGGAAAGACGGCTCAGCAAGCTTCGCCCTCCAAAAGAAAACACCTGACATCCGTCTTCTGGAGGGCGAGGCTTGCAGAGCCGTTTTAACTCACAGGAAAACACCTGACATCCGTCTTCTGGAGGGCGAGGCTTGCCGAGCTTGTTTTCTTCACTTCCCCATCTCATCCCGGTAGGGGATCTTGATCCCGAAGGTCTTCCCCAGGGACTTGAGCTCGGTCAGGATGCCGGGCTGCTTGGTGCGGTTATGTTCGCCGATCAGGAAATAGGCGCGCTGCCAGGCCCAGGCGGTTCGGATATCCAGGGCGCCGCTGAAAGCCTGTTGAGGATCAATTTCAAACACCATGTCGCACAGGATATTATCCGCACGGCCCGTTGCCTGGAACACCAGCTTCTTCGCGTTCCGGGGATACCGGCCATAGAGCACCAGCGGCCGGTCCAGATAGAGATTCGCGGTCAGGATTGGATAGGCCTCGCAGTAGGTCTGGCCCGCGAAGCGGAACCGCACATCGGACAACACCGGCCGGCTCACCTCGCGCACCCGGCTCTCCAGCACCGCCGGAATATCCCACCGGCCCGTCTTCACCACAAACGTGTCGCCCCGGTTCCGGTAGCTCAAGAGATCCAGCAGATACGTGTTCACCCCCGGATACGTCCCCAGCGTGAACACCGACACCGCGCCGCGGTTCGCCTGGCTGAACGCCTCGATGATCATCGCGTGATCGGTCATCCCCGTCGTCGCCACCCCGTCACTGACCATCATCAGGATCACGGGCCGGCCGGGCTTGCGGGGATCCGACAGCATATCCTCCAACGAGTCGAAGATATCCGTATTACCCGATGATTCCATGCGCCCGATAAACTCCCGCGCCTTCCGCAGGTTTTCGGGATCCACCTGTGCCCAGGTGTTAAAGCAGCGAGAGGCGGAGTCACGGAACTCCACCACGTTGAACCGGTCGCCCGGCCCCAGCAGTTCCAGCGCCTTGAGCATGCCCTCGCGACAGAACCGGAGTTTCTGCTCCGTGATACTCGCCGACCCGTCCTGCACCAGCAGCAGGTCCTTGGCCAGCACCGGCAGCAGCTCCGCCGTGCGCCGCTTGATCTCGAGGCGGCAATAGTCGTAAAGCGGATCCTCCGGCGAATGATAGACATACACATCGGCCTTCAGGTATTTCTCCAGCGCCTTGAGGATCGTGACACGCTTCTGTTCCGCTTGATCCGATAGCTTTTTGGGCTCCTCAAAAAGCTTTTTCGGGGGCTCCACCTCCCGTGCCGCAGTGCCGCCCGCCCCCAGTCCCGCGGGCACATTGCGGCCCCAGGCGAACTGGGAGGGATCATCCACGAGGAAGTAGGCGCCCGTGGCCTTGAGCCCCTTTTCCAGGGCATCCCGACTGGCCGGTGCGGCAATGCCCGCGCCTTCCGCGTTTCGGGGAATCGCCTGGATATAGCGGCGTGGCCGGCTGGCGGATTCATCCAGGGCGATCTGCCGGTTGATGCTCAGGACCTCCTGGCGCGGCTCCCAGAGCGGACGATCCACCGGCACCGGTTCAGCCAGCGCCCGCTGCTCCCCGATCAAAATCCCCGCCCCCACCGGACGCGGCTCCACCGCCGCCTCGTCCATGGGTCGCTTCACCGTGGTCAGCTCCGACCCGATTTCGCCCGCCATCGCGGTGCCCTTGGCCGCCTCGGGCTTGAATTTCGGGGGGCGCCGCTCGCTCTCGGAAATTTCAGGCAGGGTCTTCACCGTCACGAGCCGCACATTGATGGGCTTTTCGTTGACCCGGGCGGACTCGATAGAGAAGCCGCCGAACCCCGGCACCAGCAGGAACACCAGCAGGTGAAGCACCAGCGAGGCCAGCACCGCCACGCCGTACCAGATCACATGCCGCCGGTGCAGTTGCCTCACGATCTCCATCGCCCCCGGCGCCTCACCCTTGCGCCGGAAATTAAGATTTCGGTTTGTATTGTTCATGTTGGGACAGCCCCGGAAGAAAAGATTTCACCGCCCGCTTCGCTCGAGACGCAGAGCCACTGAGAAGAAAATGTTGCGGGAATTCTGCCCACGGAAATACCGTGATCAAAATTCCCGCAACCCCTCTTTGAGCTACTCGATGAGGAAAAGACCTTGATCCCGCGCCGAAGCCCCTCGCATCCCCCTTCAAGAAGGGTTCCGCGAATTTTCCGGAAGCGGTACTCCGGTTCCGGGAAATTCGCGGAACATTCCCTGCTCTTCGCTTCTCTGTGTCTCTGTGCCTCTAGCGAAGCGGGCGGTAAAATCTTGAAGTCGCTTCTCATTTTGCACCCCCCGCGCCCTGTTTCAGCCACGGGCTGTCGGGATAGCGCTCTTTCAGCTCTTTCAGGGCCTTTTCAGCGTCGGCCTTTTTGCCGATGGCGGTAAAGGCCTGGGCGGCGCCGGCCAGGCACTCGGGGACCAGAACGGGATCGTCAAACAACACGGCCACACTCATGAAAAGACGGGCGGCGCCAGCCTGGTCGCCCTGCGCCTTCAGGGCCTTGCCGATACCGGCATAGGCCTGGACCCGGATGGCCAGCAGGATGTCGGATGCCGCCAGGGTAGCCGCCTCCTCGAAGGCCGTCTTCGCCTTGGCGCTATCGCCCTCCGCCAGGATCAGTTCGCCCAGTTTCAGCCACGCCTCGGCCATCGCCTGGCTCTTGAAATTGATACCCACCACATGCTCGAATGCCACCTTGGCCTCCGGGCCCTTGCCCTGCCCCAGCAGCGCCTTGCCCTTGAGACACCAGGCGATCTGGCGCCAGTTATCGGTGGTCGCCTGCGTCAGCAGGAGCTCCATCACAGGCAAGCCCTTGTCGAATTCACGGGCCTGGTTCCGGAAATCTGCCAGCCACTCCAGCAACGCAGGGGGAAACTTGTCGCGCATCGGGGTCGCCAGCAGTCCCTGCAACAGGTCCGCCGCCTCCTTCAACTTCGTCCCGCGCCGCTGCAGCACCAGCGCCAGCCGGAACTGGATGCGCTGGATAAACTCCTCCGCCGGCACGGGGGTCGCCTTCAGCGCCGCCCGGAAGGCCGCCTCGGCCTCTTCCAGCTTGTTGTTCTCCTCCAGAAGCACCCCGTTCCAGAAACGGGCATCGGCCGCGTATTTCGTGGCGGGAAACCGGGCCTGCAGGTCGCGCCACGACTCCATGGCCTGGGCATCGCGCCGCAAATAGGTTTCCGCCGTGGCTTTCTGGTAAAGGGAATCCTCGACAAACGCCGACTTGGGGAATTTCTCAAGCAACCGGCCATACACCGCCACCGCCTGCTCTTCCTTTTTCGCCTTGCCGAGACACGAGGCCTGGGCGAACAGCGCCTGGGCGGCCAGCTCATGCGCCGGAAAATCAGCTGCCAGCCGGGCGAACAGCTCCGAGGCCTGGACGAAATCGCCTTTCTTCTGAAGCAGGTGGGCAAGCCGGTAGAGCGCATCC
>JBAXRC010000306.1:0-3640 GCA_037131415.1 bacterium
CATATGGGCTGCGGCCGAGGTGTCCAGGATGGCGATGTCCATGGCGTTGTGCACGATATCCAGCACTGAAGCAACCAGGACTCCCGTATTGAGGGCGATCGCCTCGCCTGGCTCGAGGTAGACCTCCAGATGCGGATGTCGGGTCTTGAACCCATTGATCACGCGGACTAGGCGATCGACATCATAATCCGGACGGGTGATATGGTGTCCTCCCCCGAAGTTGATCCACTGGAGCCCGGTAAAGAATTTCCCAAACTTCGCCTCCACCACGGGCAGGGTCCGCTCCAGGGCATCGGAATTAAGCTCACACAAAGTATGGAAATGCAGACCGGAGAGGCCGGAAAGATCCTGCCCCTCGAACTGGTCCAGCGTGACACCCAGCCGGGATCCCGGTGCGCAAGGATCATATATCGAAACCTTCACCTCGGAATGCTGCGGATTGACCCGTATGCCACAGCGCATGGGCTTTCGGGATGCCGCGACAACGGGCTTATAGCGCCGCCACTGGGCAAAGGAGTTGAATACCATGTGGTTGGCATAGCCCAGCAACTCATTGAACTCATCCGCGCGGTATGCCGGCATGTAGACATGCACCTCCCGGCTGAATTCTTCGAAAGCGAGCCGGGCCTCGTTGAGTGAGCTTGCGGCCGCCCCGTGCAACACCTTCCGGATCTGGGGAAATGTGCTGAACATGGAAAACCCCTTCAGCGCGAGCAGGATTTTGCATCCCGTCCGCGTCTGAACGCCATCCAGCCTCTCAAGATTCGCCTCCAGCTTTCCCTCATCCACCACGTAGCAAGGCGTCTCTAAATTACTGATATCCATCACTTCCTCATCCCTGTATTCGGCTTCAGGATTAAGGGGAAACATTCCCCTTCCTTCACCCTTCGCTTTCATCCTGAATCCCTCATCGCTCTCTCACTCTACGCCGGCTCAAGCATCTCAACGCCCACTTCCAGAGCCAGAGCCTGACCAATCATTTCCACATTAAGCAAAACCTTGGTTTTGCCCTTAACGGTTTGCACGACACCTTCCACGCCTTGGAATGGCCCAGACCGTATCAACACCCGTTTTCCTGCCTCAAAAGCCGCACGAGCATCCAATGTGGGATCCACCGACAATGCTAATTTGACTTGATTCAATTCACGCACCAACCGGCCTTGATTCTCGACTGTCAGGATCCGCACGACCTGCCGACTCTTGAGAACAGTCTCTCTCTCCTCGGGCATAAATCGAAGAAAGATGTAGCCCGGAAATACCGGTTTATGAACCGTAACCCGACGCCGTTGATAAATCTTAGTCTCCTCCCGGAGCGGCAACTCCGCTGTCACCTTGTGGGCCGCGCAATAGTCTGCCATCTTCTTTTCGCAACGCGGCTTGACATGCAGGACATGCCATTGCGCCTTTCCTAGGTCATCCAATTCCAGAATCATGCCTGATCTTCCTCGTTCAACGTTCAATATTCAATGTTGAATGTTCAATGTTCGCCACGTCTTTCCTTCGCTCGGTCACGAAAATCTCGCATCCTAGCATCTGCTCACCGTCAAACAGGAATCTTCCAGTGAAAGATTTACCCGCCAAAACCAGAGGAACCCATATCCTGTCATCAGCCCACATGGCGTGATAGGGAATAGCAGTCAAAGGAAACCACGATGGAATTGCCTCATCGGTCTCGCGGGGATCACCCCGAAACCCCGACGCCGTAAACACATAGCCGCGAATGGAGTGGCCAGTGGAAAACTGAAACCACAACTCGCCCGCCGAACGGACGCCGGTGGGCGTCACGCAAATCTCCTCCTGGACCTCCCGGATAGCTGCTTGACGCGGGGTTTCACCGGGCTCGACACGGCCGCCAGGTCCATTGAAAAGACCGGCACCCAGTCCCCTCTTCTTGTGAATCAGCAGGATTCGGCCGTTACGGATGATTAGCATCAGCGTTGCCCTTTCCCGCGGTCGCCACACATCCCAATCAATATCGGCAAAGTTCATGACCAAAAAAAGACGCCGATATTACTATCGGCGTCGTCATTCCCGTGATGGTTGCCTTACTACGGCGCCCTGCTCAGGCATCCTTCTTCGGCTCAGCATCCGAAGTTTCAGAAACCTCTGCCGCAGGCTTGCGACGCTTACTGACAGGAGCCAGCCCCACCCACTCTAGGATTGCCATCTCGGAACTGTCACTACCACGTCGCCCAAGCTTCGTGATGCGCGTATAACCCCCGGCACGATCCTTGAACTGCGGAGCAATTGCCTCGAACAGTTTATTCATGTGCTTTCGGTGACGAACCACCGCCAAAACATTCCGCTTCCCCTGCATCAGAGCCACGGAGGTTCCGGCAGCCAGTGCCTTTTTGGCAATCGTCAACGTCTTTTCCGCCAGCATACGAGTCTGCTTCGCCTTGGCGAGTGTCGTTGTGATCCGCTGCTCTTCAATCAAATTCGCCACCATCGAGCTGAGTAACGCCTTGCGCTCCTCAGCTGTCCGGCCTAATTTAACCATGTTCTTTTTGTGTCGCATTGATGACTCCCGACATCCTCAAGCCGCCCCGATCCTAGCCGGTCCGCAGCATTTTTCGTCATTTCGCAACGGGGGGCTTAAGCCTTCTCCCGCGCCTCTTCATGACCCCTCAGGGCCTTGAGCACTTCCTCGTCAAACTTCAAGCCCAACCCCAAACCCAACTCCAGAAGTTTCGCCTTGATCTCGTTCAGCGACTTCTTTCCGAAGTTGCGGTACTTGAGCATTTCGGCTTCGCTCTTCTGGGCGAGCTGGCCTACCGTCGTGATATTGGCATTGTTCAGGCAGTTTGCCGCGCGTACACTCAACTCAATTTCGTTGACGCTCATATTCAGCGTCTTCAGCAACTGCTCGCGCTCAACATCAACCTTCGCCTCAACATCCTCGAATTCCACAACATTCTTGTCATAGTTCACGAATACGTCAAGATGATGGCGCAACACCGCGGAAGCCACCGTCACGGCGTCATCGGGGGTAATCCGCCCATCCGTAGTAACTTCCAAAACCAGACGATCATAGTCTGTTCGCTGACCCACACGGCAATTCTCCACGAAAAAGTTCACGCGTTTGACCGGCGAGAAAATTGAGTCAATCGGGATTCGCCCGATATCCTGACCTTCCTTCTTGTTAAGGTCAGCAGGGCAGAACCCTCGACCCACACGGATCTCCAGGGTCATATCCAGCACGCCATCGCTCGAGAGCGTGGCAATATGCTGATTGGGGTTAAGCACCTCAATAGTGCCATCCATCTGGATATCGCTCGCCTTGACCTCACGCGAGCCCTTCACCTTGAGGTGAAGCGTGCGATTGTCGCGGCTCTGGGGCTTCAACAGCACCTTCTTGAGGTTCAAGATGATGTCGGTGACATCCTCCACAACACCCGGCAAGGAGCAGAACTCATGAGGAGCTCCCTCGATGCGAACTGACGCAATGGCCGCCCCCTCCAGGGA
This sequence comes from bacterium, assembly GCA_037131415.1. Taxonomy (GTDB): domain Bacteria; phylum Verrucomicrobiota; class Kiritimatiellia; order CAIKKV01; family CAITUY01; genus JAABPW01. The sequence goes on from JBAXRC010000306.1 coordinate 3,466, forward strand.
TGACAACAACACGCGTCGCAAAGAATTTCCAATGGTGCGCCCATAGCCCACTTCCAATGGCTCCGCAACAAAACGGGCGAATGTCGGCGTGGCCGTGGCATCGTCCTTCAATAACCGCTTGGGCATCTCGAATTTGCTCAGTCTGATTGGCATAGCTCAATCCTTCCCCGGGAAC
>JBAXRC010000307.1:0-3629 GCA_037131415.1 bacterium
ACCCCCGCCCATATCGCCGCGATCAAGCAGGCCGTCAAGGCGCTCGGGAAATAATGGATGGACTGACCCATATCCCCCGGATTGGTGTCCTGGGCGGGACGTTCAATCCCGTCCATCTCGGGCACCTGATCATGGCCCAGGATGCGCTCGAGCACTTTGAGCTATCCCGGGTCCTGCTCGTGCCCTGCGCGTCGCCGCCCCATAAATCCTCCCAGGACCTGGCCCCGGCTTCACACCGGCTCGCCATGCTGGAAGCGGCACTTGAGGGGGACCTGCATTTCGAGGCATCGGATCTCGAGCTGCAGCGTGGCGGAATCTCCTACACGGTTGACACCCTGCGCGAGCTCGCGGCGCTCAATCCCGGCGTGGAACTGTGCTTCATCATCGGGTCGGATTCGCTTCTGGAACTCCACCTGTGGAAGGACATCGAGGCCATTCTGGGGCTTTGCCGGGTGGTGACCCTTGCGCGGCCCGGGATTGATCTCGCGGGCTTGAAGGGGACCGACCTGAAATTACCGGATCCCTGGCCGGCGCGGCTGCTGGCGGATATCCGCGTGGGGCACCAGGTGGACGTCTCATCCACTGACATCCGCTACCGGGTGGCGGAAGGTATGGCAATTCGATATCTTGTGCCGGCGGGGGTAGAGATGTATATTGCCGAGCATTCGTTATACAGGAGATGACAGTAAGATGGATTCCATAGAATTGATGCGCCGTGTTCGTGAAGCCTTGCTTTCCAAGAAGGCTGCCAATGTCATCGCGTTCGACGTGAGGGACACTTCACCCGTGACGGATTACTACATGATCGCTTCCGGCTCCACCGGGGCCCAGTTGAAGGCCATGGCCAATGCGGTCATCAAGGAGCTCAAGGAGTCTGACTTTACCCGTCCGCGTGTGTCAGGAACGCCGGATGACGGGTGGATGGTGGTCGACCTTTTCGATGTGGTTATACATCTTTTCCACGAGGAGAAGCGGGAATACTATTCCCTCGAAGAGTTGTGGTCAGACCGTCCTCAAGTAAAGTAAAGTCTTCCGCCGCTACATCGTCCGCCGCATTCAGGTTTTCCTCCTGCAGGATCACGAGCTGCTCCGCCAGTGCCTCGATATTGGATGTTGCCTGGCGGGAATTCATGACTTGAACCCCCGTGAGGCACAGGGTCAGGCTGGCGGCGGTCGCCAGGGCGACTTTCCAGGGCTGGGCGAGATGCCAGTGGAAGCGGGGGTGAGGTTTCCGGGCCGCGGTCTGGATGGTTTCCAGCACTTTTCGGGAAGGGGTGATGCGGGACAGGTCGGCCGTTCCCAGGGTTTGGCGCAACGAGGCCAGCTCCGTTTTCAGGGCGCGGCAGTCAGCGCAGGCCTCCAGGTGGCCGGCAAGGGGCTGGCGCTGTCCAGCGGTAATCTCTCCCGAATCCTCAAGCAGGATCAGGTTTTGTATCTCATTGCAATGCATGGCGAATCCTCCTCATTCAGGCTGGTGTTCCCTGAGTAAATCCCTCATTTTGGCCAGTGCAGACTGCATCCGGCCCAGGGCCGCATTCAGGGTAATCCCCTGCAGCTCGGCGATTTCCCTGAATGTCATGTCCAATGTCATTCTCATTACAAAAACTGAACTCTGTTCCTTTGGCAACTGAACCAGCGCCTTTTCGATGTCCCGCCGGATATCCCGGTGGTACGCCTGCTCATCTGCCCCTCTTGTTCGTCCATCCTGCAACAGGTCGCCCAAGGTGCCGTCATTCTCGCTGTTTCCTGCCGGGGCGTCCAAGCTGACCGTTCTTCCCTTCAGGCGGCTCCGGTCAATGACCAGATTATGAGCAATCTTGAACACCCACCCCCGGAACCGGTTCTGCTGGAAGTCGCCGGCTTTCTGGATCACTCTCAGCCAGGTATCCTGAAAGATCTCATCCGCATCCGTCTTTGACCCGGTCAATCGCCACAGGAAACTGTACAGGGGCCGTTTATACCGTTCCACCAGCGTGTCCAGAGCCCCTGTGTCACCCTGATTATACAGATTAATCAGTTGCTCATCCGTGCCATCCATTGGGGAGCCCCTGTCTTTTTCAATGCCATTACTATTCATAACGGATGAACCAGCCCGTTTATTGTTTCAATTTACAGGTTGACTTGACCCACCGGACCGATATGATGTCGGCGTTTTTTTGCGAGAGCAATCAACCACAGAAGACTAGAGGATAAACGTATGCCGAACATCAAGCAAGCAGGCAAGCGCGCGAAACAGGCGCTCGTCAGGCGGTCAAGTAATCGCAGCACAAAGAGTGAAATCGCCACTGCGCGTCGTATTTACACAGAGGCCGTTGAATCGAAGGATAAAGCCAAGGCGTTGAAGGAATTCAGCGCATTCTGCTCGAAGCTCGACAAGTCGTCGAAGCAGGGTGTCATCAAGAAGAATACGGCTGACCGGCGCAAGGCGCGCGCGGCCGCCATGCTGGCCAAGATGGCCTAAGTTATTGTTCTTGAGGGAGATGAGAAAGCCGTGCCGGGGTTAACCGGGCGCGGCTTTTTCTGTTTTGCCTTACCAGTATTCCACCACGCATTTGACAATGCGCTGGCCAAGATCGGTGGCGGCCTTGGGAAGGGCCATGCGGCGTGCGCTGGGAAGGTCGGAGAGGGCCGTGAAGGTGGTAAAGCCGATGATCCCCTTGTTTGTGGCCAGCACCTCCCTGCCCGGAAGCTTGAGGAGGACGACGTCGGCTGTCAGGGTAAGCCGGTATTCCTTGGCGGTGATGGCCTGGTCCCGGCGGTAGCGCAGGGGCTCGAGTTCATACTTCCGGATGGTGACTTCCAGCAGGCTGGTGGCCTGATCCTTGGGAAGCACCTTAAGGGAGCCGTCCTTCTGGAATTCCTGGATGGTGGCACTGGTTACGATCGTTTCCAGGCCGGGCTCCTTCACCTCATTCATGAAGACGGGGACCGTGATGGAGGTGACGCCCGGCGGCAGGTTGCTGCCCAGTTTATACCCGACGCATCCCGCGTTGACCAGCAATAGGCAGGTGAATCCTGCCAGGCAAAACCAGAGTGACGGATTATTTCTTTTCATGGCGGTTGGTTTCCTTTTTTAAGACATCAATTCGCTCCCTGGCCTGGGGCGCCAGGGTGGAGGCATAGTACTTCTTCAGGAACTCCTCATAGGCGATCAGCGCTGACTTGGGGCGGTTCGCAATCTGGTCATAGTATTGTGCCAGCTCGAAGGCCCTTAATTCCTGCTGGTTGTTCAGGGCTAGCAGGAATGACCGGGCTTCCGTGACCTTCTCATGGCTGGGGTAACTGCGGATGAACTGAACCAGGGCTGCCCGAGCGGCGTTGCAGCAGTTCTCATCCTTGGGCCGGGTCAGGTAGAGCTTGTACAGGCAGTGGCCCTCCCGGAAGGAGGCCTGCGCCGAAAGAGCCTCGTCGCTGTAGCGGTTTTGGACGATTTCGTAGGCGGTGACGGCCTCTTCCTCCTCCTCGTTCAACTCGTGGATGATGCCGATATTCAGCTGGGCCAAGGCCGCCTTTTCCCAGGTGGGGCCGTTCCGGATGATTTTCTCAAACAGGGGCAGGGCGCGTTCGGGGGCCTCGAATCCCCTGAAGAAAAGGAAGGCGCCCTTGGGGGTCTCCATCAGGTAGTGGGC
>JBAXRC010000308.1:0-3628 GCA_037131415.1 bacterium
CTCGAAAACAGAACCACTATTTGTCAAAATGCAGTGCTTATGGGACTACAGTGAAAAGTTTATTAAATATTTATCTTGCACTAGCTAATATTAGAATGCTAATAGCATCGCCTTATTGCGGAGCTTCCATGCCAGCCGGGTGGCTGGAGCGGAAAAACCGCCAGGCAAACAGGGAGATAGAAATGAAGAAAGTATGGCTTGTTGGTGCAATCGTGATCACACTGTCCATGGCGGGCGCCATGGCGAAGGACGCAACGGAGCCGGCCGCAAAAGCGGACAAAAAAGGCGCCGCGACCAGGGAACTCACGACCGAGGAGATGACTATCACCGGCACCATCGATAAGATGGAGAAAAAGAAAAAAGACGGAACCCCCATGATGACATGGTTCAGGCTCATTGATGAGGATTGCCGTGAGGTTCGCGTTCCAAAGGGTGAAGTCGAAAAATATGTCGGGTGCAAGGTCAAAGTAACCGGCCAGGGCTACACTCTTGATAAAAAGGGCAAAACCATGCGCGCTTTTAAAACCATAACCAATATCGAGAAGCTGGCTGATGCCCCCGCGGCACCCTCTGCCCCTTCCATAGAGAAGTAGCCGTCCCTCATCCCCTTCTCCGCTTGACGGGGAAGGGGATGTACTCACCAGCGAGTCATGTTCGCTCGGACATTACGTTTGTAACCACCTGTTTCTTTAAACAAAATGGCAGGCAACCTGGCGATTCGCGCTAAGTGGTTTGAGATCAGGACATTCCGTAAAGCAAGATTGTGTTGCGCAATGACATCGCGGAGCAAATGGGCAGCCGCTAAAATTGGAAAATTTCGCCGAAGTGGTCATCTCAAACTGGCGGATGGCAGCATTCTCCACTCCAAAATCATCCGGATCCGGGACCGCCGATTTCAATAACTGGGTATAGGGGTGCCGTGGAGTGCCGAACACGTCGGCTGTTAGCCCCTCCTCCACCACCCGTCCTTTATACATGATCAATACCCGCTGGCAGACGTAGTTGACCACGGCGAGGTCATGAGCCACAAGCAGGAGTGCCATCCCCCGCTGTACACTCAAGTCGCGGATCAAGTTGAGGATTTGAGCCTGTACGGAAACATCCAGGGCCGAAACCGGTTCATCGGCTACCAGTAACGCCGGGTCGAGTGCCAGGCCCCGCGCGATTCCGATCCGCTGCCGCTGACCACCACTGAATTCATGGGGGTATCGCCCTGCATAATCCGAATCAAGTCCCACCTGACGCAGGAGATCCCGAACACGGTTCTTCCGCTCCAACCGGGGCACCAACTGGTGCACGGAAAGCACCTCTTCAAGAGCGGAGCCTACTGTCAAACGGGGATTAAGTGAGCCCATCGGATCCTGAAATATCATTTGGACGCCGCGTCGGAATGACTCAAGGACTGCCCCGCCCATTCCTGAGAGGTTCTGTCCGCGAAATATAACCTCGCCCCCCGCAAGAGGTTCAAGCCCCAACAACGCCTTCCCAAGCGTAGTCTTGCCGGAGCCGCTTTCGCCAATGATTCCGACCCGTTCCCCCTCGGCAACCGAAAGGCTGACGCCCTCTACGGCTGCCCAGAGGCAGCGGCGTCCAGCATCGTCATGTCCTTGAAAGCGGACGGTTACCGATTTTGCTTCCAGTAGTGACATCGAACTTCGTGTCCTTCCTCAACGGTTTCCAATTCAGGCTCAGTCACCCTGCACCGATCACTTACCAGCGTGCAGCGCGGGTGAAAACGGCATCCCGATGGCATCCGCGCGGGATGAGGCACGGTGCCATCAATTCCCGTCATCCGTTCAACGGCACGGTTCAAGCGCGGTACCGCCGCTAGCAATCCCTTTGTATAAGGATGAGCAGATTTCCTCAACACGTCCTCCACCCGCCCGGATTCCATCACCCGCCCGGCATACATCACATAAACCCGCGAGGCATTCCGCGCCACCAGACCCAGGTTATGGGTGATCAGTAGCACCGTCATTTTCATCTGAACCTGCAAATCCCTGAGCAGGTCAAAAATCTGAGCCTGGATGGTCACATCCAGCGCCGTGGTAGGTTCGTCGGCCACGAGAATCTTCGGGTGGCAGGCCAGGGCCATCGCGATCATGACGCGCTGCTGCATCCCACCGCTGAACTGGTGGGGATAATCGCGCCACCGTCTCTCAGGCTGCGGGAGCCCAACCAGCCCCATGAGCCGGATCACCTCTGCTGTGACATCGGAAACCTTCCGGTGCAAGCGGATCATTTCGGCAATCTGATCCCCCACCCGCTTCACCGGATTGAGCGAGGCGGCGGGATCCTGAAAGATGTAGGACAGCGTGGCGCCACGCAATGCCCGGAGGGCTGACTCGGGCATGTTCAGGATATCGTTGCCATCGACCCGGATGCTCCCCGAGAGTTCAAGTCCCGGCCCGGTAACCAGTCGGGCAAGCGCTAGAGCCGTCAAGCTTTTGCCGCACCCGCTCTCCCCCACAAGCGCCACGGTTTCGTTTTCGAGGACCGTCAGGTCAATCCCATCTACAGCCTTGACGGTACCGTCGTCAGAGGCGAACCGGATGCGCAAATCATGGACTTCGAGGATGGGGACAGGGCTCATATCAGAAAGGCAACCCATCATCAGGCTTTTCCGGGCGGCTTGCCGGCGACTCATCCGCCTCTTCAAACTTTTCGGGTGTTACGGAATCGCCTTCCTTGACCAGGATTTCGATTCGGCGTTCAACCTGATTAAGCTTAGTTGAACAAAGCTTCACTAGCTTCTGACCTTCCTCGAAGCGAGCCATCATGTCTTCAAGGCTAAGCGTTCCGCTTTCCATCTCCTCGACAATGGTTTCAAGCCTGGCTAACGCTTTTTCAAAACTCACTTCGTCGGTTTCGTCACTCTTTTTTTTACTCATGTTGTCACCTCTGATGTAAACTCGCCTTCACTGATTCGAGTCCGAACGAGCTCTCCTGATTTGACTTCACCTGCAGAACGGATGGCATGGCCATCCGCCTTGAACGTGATGCTGTAACCTCGCTTCAGGACGGCCAGGGGATTATAGGCGGCAAGCTGGCGTTCCAGACTCCGGGCCTGTTGAGCTTTGGTGGAAAATTGCATTTTGAGGGCCTGGGCCATCCGCCCTGAAAGATCATCGGTCCGCTGCTGGTTGTTCTGGAACTGCCGCTCCAGGGCATTTCTGGACTGTGACTGCAGGCGGGCAATCCGATGCCGGTAAACCCGGGCGGCATTGCCGGGCTCCCGGAACACATAACTGCGCGCCGAAGCGTTGAATCTGCTTTTCGCCTCCAAAAGGGCATGCTTGAGAAGCCTGGTGATCACCTGTGACCGGTTTCGCAGGGTGTCCAGGAACTGGTCCTTCCGTCCTACAACGATTTCGGCTGCGGCCGAGGGCGTCGGCGCCCGGACATCCGCCACGAAATCACAGATGGTGAAATCGGTTTCATGTCCCACCGCCGAGATAATGGGAATGTCAGAGTGGGCAATGGCGCGCGCCACCACCTCTTCATTGAAACACCAGAGATCCTCAAGGCTTCCACCTCCACGGCCGACAATCATAACGTCAATTCCGCCCCTTTTGTTCAGCAGATCGATGGCGGATGCAATTTCTTCCGCCGCGCCCTGCCCCTGGAC
>JBAXRC010000309.1:0-3605 GCA_037131415.1 bacterium
CCCTCTGATGACCTCAATCCATTGGATATCGACAGTGATTTCGACATGCTTTTGGATAGTTTTGAGGCGGCGTGGTACGATCCGGTGAACCGGATTGATCCTGCGAGCGGCGTCATGTCGATTCCCACCAATGGCCTTTTGGTGGATACGTCCATAGCCCGGGAAGATTCCGATCAGGACGGGCTCAGCAATTACCGGGAACAGTGCCTTCTGGCCCAGCTCCGGCAGTCGTCCACGAACGGCATCATGTGGTCGGACAGTGGCATCCCCTTCGTCTATAATTCGTATGTGTTCAAGCAGAATACCTACCGGATTTGCCGGATGACGGATTGTGCGGGGCAGGCTCTTAACTTGGGAATGGTGGCCTTGTCGCCGATTCCCGTTCTCGCCAATCGCATTGCGCTGCGGAACCATGAATGGACGGATCCCACCGAGGGGACGGGATATCCCTACGCCAATGAGGGGAATATCCCCGGGCATGATACGGATGACGACGGTTTGCCCGACGGCTGGGAGGTTCAGTTCAACTTGGATCCACGCGATGACGGGATGGGCGGGATTTGGGACAACGGGCCTTTCGGGGATCCTGACAATGACGGGTTGATGAATATTGAGGAGTATTTTGGCCAGGATGGCGACCGCTCCGTGACAAAGCCCTATGTCAACGGAACCGGGGATGAAACCAACCCGAACCAGTACAATTGGCGTCCGGACTCGACCTATTCGTGGCGCTGGTTTAACGCAAGTGATCCAGCCTCCGGGATGGGGGATCCGCGGGTGGGAATCGGTATCAATCGTGAGGAGACCCTCGGAAGCGCCTTGCCGACCACCAGCTTGGGAACGGATGCGGGAACGGACTCGGATGATGACGGGATTCCCGATGCCGAGGAAATCATCCCCACAGAGGTTCGTCTGCCGTCCAGTCCGGTCGACTCCTGCGATCCGTTTATCCCGCGTTCTGCGTTGATCACCAGTTCCAACGGTATTCCCATTCCCGATCCCGAGCTTGATCTCAGGGATGGCATCCGTCCGGCCGGCATGCGGCCCGATTTGCAGCGTCGTGATTGGACCCTGGAATGCCAAGTGAAGTTGCTGGGCACCAATATGTCCGGAGACCTGTTCAATTTCCGGACCCTCTACGGTCCCAAGGCGTGCATTGTGTACAAGCTCTCGTTATCCAACAACGCCCCGGTTCTGGTTTCCGACAACAGCGGGTTCAAGCATATGACGGTCAGCGCCAATGCCCTGCCGACCAACCAGTGGGTTCATCTGGCGGCGGTATGGGATCATCTGAATGATTCCCTGTGTCTCTATATTGACGGCGTCCTGGCGCTCTCACCCATGCCGCTGGGCGAGAGTTTCTCGCGGTATATGTATCCCGCCACCAACCAGCTTGCCTTGGCGGTCTCCACGAACGGGTCGTTTGTCAATACACTGATGCTGGATGAAGTGCGGATATGGGGGCTGGCCAGGACGGCGCAACAGATCTCTGATTATGCGCACACGCTGGTGCCGCCGGTAAACGGGGATGATGTGTGGGTGCATTCGGGTGAGACCGATACCATTCTTGTGAATGGCGGCGGAGTGTTCGGGCGTGAGCCGGGTCTTCCCCTGGACAAGGTTTACACCAAATACGGAAACTACTGGATTGATGACGGGGATGGCGTCTATGACGCTCCCAACGATACACTCCTCAGGCAAGGCACGAATCTTTTCGCCGGCCTGGTCGGGACTTTGGTTTCCGGTGTGTTCTGGAACGACAAGGATAATAGCGGCGATTTCACCCGCAATGCCCTGTTGGCCTATTACCGCTTCGATGACGGGGGTAGTTCGGCTGAGGATTTTGCCCGGCGCGCCAAGAATGGGCTGCTGGGGGCGACCTCGGAGGAATTCCGGTTTGGTGACCGCGGGTATGCGTTGGCCACGAATTATTTCACCTGGGTGACCAATGATGCGGCATTTGCCTACGGGGTGGATAAGCGGGGGGCGGATGACTCCGACCATGATGGTCTCCCGGATGCCTGGGAACTGATTCACGGCCTTGATATGTGGGATGATGGCACGTGGGGTGAGACTTCGTCAGGGGCGAAAGATGGGCCGAACGGCCCCAAGGGTGACCGCGACAATGACGGGCTGATCAATCTCTACGAGTACTGGTCCGGAACGAATCCGCGCTTCATTGATTCCGATGGGAATGGCGTACTGGACACTCAGGAGGACCGTGACGGTGACGGTGTGGTGAATATCTCCGAGCAATTACTCGGGAGCCGGCCCGATATCATTGATACCGATGATGACGGGTATGCCGACAATGAGGAACAGGGTGCGGGGACCAGTCCTGTGAATCCGGTTGATCCCGCCATTTCACGGGGTGTAACGTTTGGCGGGGGAAGAGGGGATTATCTCGACGTTCCCGTTTCCATCAAGCAGCGGCTGGCGAGTTGGACCTTTGAGGCGTGGGTGAATCCATCGAATGCGGTTGATGGCGCCGGCATTCTGCTGCGCCGGGTTGTGGAAAACCTGTCCGGGGGCACCCAGGTTGTGAATTATGTCATAGGAACCGAGACCAATGGCGCCGGCCTCCGACTGTATGCAGGCTATGTATGGCCCGACGGGAAGCAGTATATCCTGCGGGGCGGCGTGATCCAGGCGGCGGGAGGATGGACCCACGTGGCGGCCAGCTACAACCGGATCAATGCCACATTGAAGCTCTATACAAACGGAGCCTTGGCGGCCACGACGAATACCTTCAATTTGGAGCCGCCGGTGAGCGGACGGGGCGGCCAGACCTTTGTCCGGATGGGCGAGGATTTCGCCGGGGCCCTCGATGAGGTCCGCCTGTGGAGCACCGTCCGGACTGAATCCCAGATCAGTGCCAATACCAACAGGGTCATTTCGGTGACCGATACCAACGGGCTGATTCATTATTTCCGGTTCGATGATGGACAGGCTAATACCAATCTCTTCCCGTGGGGTGAATACCACCAGCCGGCCGGGTTCCAGGACTTTACCTATGACAAGGATTGGAATGAGCAGTGGCGTCATGCGGCCATCACTCATGGCAATGTTCAGACGCTCATTCCGGGCGCCATCATCCCGCCTCCCTCGCTGCGGATCATCCTTCAGCCCGATGACGTGGTCCTGGCGGGCGCCCAGTGGTCGGTGGATGGGGGAGACTGGCAGGACAGCAGCGCCAGCGTCCAGGGGTTGGAGCCTGGCAGCCACACGGTCATGTACAAGTCCGTTCTCGGCTGGACCAAGCCCTCCACCGAATCCGTGATGCTGACCAATGGCATGGCGACCACCTTTATCCGCACGTATATCCAGCAGGCCAACCTGGTCGTCAGGTTTGATGATCTGACGACGCCGGCGGGGGCTGCCTGGCGGGTGAACGCAGGGGCCTGGATGCAGAGTGGCGTCGTGGTGTCCAATCTCACGGCCGGAACGAATGTGCTCTCGTACACGGAGGTGGCCGGTTATTTCGAGCCGCCTGTCGAAAGTGTGGTCCTGATTCCCGGGGCCACCCTCAGTCTTCTGCGCGAGTACACGGTGATGACCAGTGCGGTCTCCGTCATCATTATTCCGACCAATGCGGTGGCCGCAGG